>MVQK01000042.1 GCA_002067515.1 Pelotomaculum sp. PtaB.Bin013
ATCATGAAAGAATATTTTAAGCCGGTAGATGTTCAGTGGCGCGGTTTCGGCATGGTTCCGCAAAGCGGTCTGGCGCTGCAAGAAAGGTTTTCTTTATATGACGCGGCCGTAAAGTTCCCGGTTGAAGTTTCAGAATCCCCGCCGCCCAGGGGCTGTGCCTGCGGCGATGTCCTGAAGGGGAAAATAGTCTCGTCCGACTGCCCGTTATTCGCCAGGAAATGCACTCCTTTACAGCCGGTGGGTCCTTGCATGGTTTCCACAGAAGGAGCGTGCGCCGCTTATTATCAATACGAGTGGTCCAAGACGGGGTCTAGAGGAAATATAGGGGGGTGAGGAAATGGCTGAAGAAAAAGACAAGGACATCGTTTTGCTGTCCCACGGAGACGGGGGACTGCTTACCCATCAACTCTTGCAGGATTTTTTCTTACGGTATTTCAAAAATGACTTGCTCGACAGTTTAACTGACGCGGCTGTTTTTTCCTCGGAGCCGGGACGGATGGCGATCAGCACCGACGCGTTTGTGGTGGATCCGGTCTTTTTCCCGGGCGGCGACATCGGCAAGCTGGCTGTTTGCGGCACAATTAACGATTTGGCGGTAAGCGGGGCGCAACCGCTTTACCTGACTGCATCTTTTGTTATTGAAGAAGGTTTTCCATTCGCCGATTTGGAGAAAATAATCGCCTCCATGGCGAACACCTGCCGTGTAGCCGGCGTGCAAATAATCGCCGGAGACACTAAAGTCGTGGGCCGTGGTCAGGCGGACAAGGTATATATTACGACTACCGGAGTTGGTTACTTGCTGCCCGGGGCTAACTTGGGCTACCAGCGACTGGAGCCCGGCGACAAGGTGCTGGTTAACGGCTGCCTGGGCAATCACGGCCTGGCTATTTTACTGCAGCGGGAGGCGCTTGGCCTGGACAGCCAGATTATCAGCGACTGCGCTCCTCTAAGCATTATGACTACAGAAATTCTTAAAAGGTTTAAAGGGATTAAGCTGATGCGCGATTTAACCAGGGGGGGCCTGGCGACCAACGCGAAAGAAATTGCCATGTCTTCCGGAGTGGATT
Source organism: Pelotomaculum sp. PtaB.Bin013 (assembly GCA_002067515.1). Lineage (GTDB taxonomy): Bacteria > Bacillota > Desulfotomaculia > Desulfotomaculales > Pelotomaculaceae > Pelotomaculum_D > Pelotomaculum_D isophthalicicum. Next base: position 1,068 of record MVQK01000042.1, read on the forward strand.
TCTGGCTGGATGAAGCAGCCTTGCCGGTGGAGGACAGTGTTAAAGGGATTACGGAACTACTGGGGCTGGATCCCCTCTACCTGGCTAACGAGGGTAAGTTTCTCATAGTCGTGGCGGCGGAAGAGGCAGGTGAGCTCTTGAGATATCTGAGAGAAGATTGGTCGGCGGAGTATGCCTGCCAGATCGGCGATATTCAGGCTGGAAAAGGAAATGTCTATTTGCGGACCGCGCTGGGAGGCGCCAGACAGCTAAATATGATGGCGGGCGCGCCCCTGCCGCGTATCTGTTAATGGGGAAGGGTTGTGTTTTATGCCCGGGGAGGAAAAAAGGGTTGTTGTAATAGGTGTGGGCAATTTACTGCTCGGTGATGATGGAGCAGGCATTCACGCGATTAACGAGCTGAAAAAAGATTCATTCCCCGCCTGCGTAAAAATAGTGGACGGCGGGACGGCGGGTATTGACTTGCTGTATTGGCTGGAAGACGCCGGCTATGCCGTTATTATCGACTGCCTGGAAGCCGGTGAGGAGCCGGGCGCTATATTTCGCATACCTGCTGAGGAAATAGCCTTTGACTCTTCTGATCAAATTATCTCCTTACATGATTTGAATCTGCAAGAGGTGTTACATATAGCGAATCAGCTGGGAAAGTTGCCGCCAACAATCATTTACGGTATCCAACCAGGGGAAATTACATTTAATGATCAACTTTCCCATGCAGTCAACAAAGCCTTGCCTTCTCTGATAAATTCAATAAAAAAGGAAATTAATCAGGCGATAAAATTTTTTTATAAATAAAAAGGAAAATAAACTTTTTTATCGAAATAAAAATACAGCTTAATCTATAGCTTATTCTCCGAGCCAGGTGACCTTAGCCTGTGGTATGGATGCCTGACCGGCGGGTATACCGGGAAACCGGTACGCCTCCCATCGTGGAAAGGAGAGCACAGTTTAGATGTCATGTTTATAAATGAGCAAGGACGATCATTTATAAGCACGAGAACTTTGCCCTTTTTTCAGGAAGGCAAAGTTTTTATTATATTCTATTGGATAAAGACATTATTACCATCTTTGGGCGGGGGGTGCGTAAATCCCATTTCTAAGAGTTATTATTACCATATTAAGGAGGGAGTAAGATTTGGGTTTAACACGGCGTGAATTTATTAAGCTCTGCATGACTTCGGCAGCCGGAGCAAGTCTAATCACTTTGCTGGGGCCCGATCTCGAAGAAACTCTGGCTTTTGCGGCTGACGGCAAACCTCCGGTAATCTGGTTGCAAGGCGCCAGTTGCACGGGGTGCTCTATTTCGTTGCTAAACAGTGTCGAACCGGCGATTGAAAAGGTGCTTCTCGACGTTATCAGCTTAAGGTATCATCCTAATGTTATGGCCGGGTCAGGTCATCTTTGCGCGGAAGTATTGGAGGAAGCGGCGTCAAAATTAAATAATCAGTTTATCCTGGTAATTGAAGGCGGCATTCCCACCAAGGAGAAAGGGGCTTACTGCACCATCGCGGAAAAAAATAATAAAGAATTAACCATGCTGTCAGCCGTGACTACCCTTGGCAAGGCAGCCAGCGCCGTGATTGCAGCCGGCAATTGCGCCTCGTTCGGCGGCATACCCGCCGCGGCGCCCAATCCTACCGGGGTGGTGGGTGTAAATCAGGTGGTTAAAGATAAACCTGTCATTAATCTTTCCTTATGTCCGATGCATCCCGACCATTTCCTGGGCACGGTTGTTTACGTGTTGAAATACGGCCAAATTCCGGAATTGGACAAGTTTGGGCGCCCCAAGATGTTCTATCCTGAACCGATTCACGATAATTGTTTCCGGCGGCAGTATTTTGATGTTGGCAAATTCGCCCAGTATATTGGTGATGAAGGGTGTCTGGCTTATTTGGGCTGCAAGGGTTTTGTGGCCACCTCGGACTGCTATAAGCGGGGCTGGAACAATAATGTGAACTGGTGCATAAAGGCCGGGGCTCCTTGTCAGGCTTGTTCAGAACCTACTTTTCCTGACCAAAGCGCGCCTTTCTATGGCGTGTATCCCCTGACCAACAAAGAAAAGGTTACTTACGCACCGGTTGTGCCTAACCTGAAAATAGAGTTTCCGGAAAAGAAGAAAACTAGTTAGTTAAAGTAATTCTAGTTGATAGGGGTGAAAAATATAAAGTGGCACAACAAATTATTATTGATCCGGTAACCCGGATTGAAGGACACCTGAAGATTGAAGTGGAAGTAGATGGCGGAAAAGTTATTGACGCCAAATCAAGCGGGACTTTATTCAGGGGCTTGGAATTAATTTTAAAAGGGCGCGATCCTCGCGATGCCTGTCATATTATGCAGCGGATTTGCGGAGTTTGTCCGATTGCCCACGGCACGGCCTCGATGCTGTGTCTTGATGACGCTTTTGGCGTGAAGCCGCCGACAAACGGCAGGATCGTCCGCAATTTAATCCAAGGGGCAAATTATTTGCAATCCCATGTGCTGCATTTTTACCACCTGGCGGCTTTGGATTATGTCAAGGGGCCTGAAACGGCGCCCTTTATCCCGCGTTATGAAGGCGATTACCGCTTGCCTCAAGATATTAACGACCTGGCGGTGCAGCATTATATCAAGGCTTTGGACATCCGTAAAAAAGCGCAAGAGATGCTGGCTATCTTTGGGGCAAAAATGCCTCACGTCACAGTGTTTACCGCGGGCGGAGTGACTGAAGTCGTGACGGCCGAAAAAATCGCCCAGTTCAGACAGTACCTGCGTGAAATAACCTCTTTTGTGGATGACGTGTATATCCCGGATGTGCTCGCGGTGGCGAAGATTTATGGCGATGACGGGTTCAGCATCGGGACAGGCTGTAAAAACATGCTGGCTTATGGCGGCATCAAACTGACCGATGAAGACGATCCGGACGGGCAAAAACAGTTGTTTAAGCGTGGCCGCTATATCAACGGTCAGTTTTTACCGCTTGACAAGACTAAAATAACTGAAGAGGTAAAATATTCCTGGTTCAAAGATGGAACTGGAAAATATCCTGGAGAAGGAGTAACCGAACCGGCTCCCGGAAAGAAGGGCGCGTACTCCTGGTTAAAGGCGCCTCGTTATGAAGGAACGCCGTATGAGGTGGGACCATTGGCCCGCCAGATTGTAAATAAGCAAAAAGACGTTATTGGTTTGGGAGACAAGGGATTTTCGGTTCTTGGACGGCATTTCGCGCGCGCTTTGGAAGCCACCCAGGTTGCCCACGCCATGCCCGAGTGGTTGGATCAACTGGTGCCCGGACAGCCGACCTTCGCACCGTTTAACATACCTAAAGAAGGATCTGGCGTAGGATTGCACGAGGCTCCGCGCGGCGCTCTGGGACACTGGATTACCATTAAAGACCACAAGATTGATAATTACCAGGCAGTTGTGCCGACTACCTGGAATGGTGGTCCCAGGGATGACAAGGGGCAACGCGGTCCGATAGAAGAGGCTTTGGTAGGCGCCCCGGTCAAAGACCCGGACAATCCGATTGAGTTGGTGCGCATAGTCCGCGCCTTTGACCCCTGCATTGCCTGTGCTGTGCATGTTCTGGAAGTGAAAGGCGTTTCAAAAGAAGTAAAAAGCTTTAGAATATAAAATAGTAATAAGGTATGAGTGATGAAAAAGGCGTCTGGTTTTTCCATACGCCTTTTTCAATGAACATGAGCCGCATTGGAGTTACTTCATAGTAACTCCAACTTTTTATATAAAGTTGACCGGCTGATACCCAATATTTTTGCTGTTTGAGATTTGTTCCCATTTGTGGCTTGCAAAGCTTTAAGAATGGTATCTCTTTCAATACCCGATAGTGAAAAAATATCTGCCCCGCTTTCAATATTACTATTATTGTTACTAACGCCCAAATCTTCCAGTCTTATTATTTTCTCTTTGCAGAACAATATAGCCCTCTCTATAACATTTCCCAATTCTCTAATATTGCCTGGCCAATCATAACTTAGTAAATAATTCATTGCTTCTTTGGAAATGCCTTTAATCTGTTTATTGTTTGCTTTGCTGTATATGTCAATAAAATAATTAACTAAAATGGGAATGTCCTCAGAGTGAGTACTCAGCGGCGGAATATTTAACGATATAACCTTTAATCTATAATATAAATCTTGCCTGAATTTACCCTCATAATAGAGTTTTTGGAGATCTTGATTCGTGGCGGCAATGATTCGAACGTCAATTTTTTTAGGATGCAATCCTCCTACCCGCATAACCTCTTTTTCTTGAATAATGCGTAGCAGTTTGCTTTGAAGCGGCAGGGGCATATCTCCAATTTCATCTAAAAAGATAGTGCTTCTATCTGCTAATTCAAACTTACCCGGCTTACCATGTTTACTTGCGCCGGTAAAAGCTCCTCCTTCATATCCGAATAGCTCTGATTCGGCTAGTTCAGCCGGTATGGCCGCGCAGTTTATATTAATAAATGGTTGATACCACCGGCTGCTGGCATTGTGAATGGCCTGCGCAAACAATTCTTTCCCCGTCCCGCAACCTCCGGTAATAAGAATAGTAGAGGCAGTCTGTGCCGCCATTAAAGCTAATCTTTTAAGTTTCTCCATGTCGTTGCTCTTGCCAATGATCGAATCTATATTATATTTAGTGCCGTTTATTTTGTAAAGTTCTTCATGTCTGGTTATATGTGAAGAGTTTATTTTTTGGGAATCCTCTTTGGGCTTATCCCGGTAATATTTTTCAATGTGGTCAAGCAAAAAACAGACGATAATATCCCGGGTCATGAAACCTATGGGGTGTTCCTGAAGATCAACGACAGGCGTTTGACCGATAGGTACTTTGCGCAACCATTGATTAAGTTCGGAAAGATTATTAAACCGCTTATCTTCTTTAAAATAAATAACGTCCGTGATGAAATGGCCTGATAACTCAGTGTCAATGCTTACACCATTTAGTAAGCAATCAAATAAATTTGACCTTGTAAACATCCCTATGAGCCTGTTGCTTGAGTCAACTATGGGAATTGCGCCAAGCCTTGTGTCCCGGAGAATACTAATAGCTTCACGCATTTTACTGTGGGGCTCAAGACTTACAGTGGTGGGTACCATAATATCTTTTGCCAGCATTTAGCTACCACCTCGCGCCTTTAGATTGTGTTTGTCCTTAAATCATACAGTGTATGTTTTCAGGACAAAAAATAAACAGTTTTACATACAGGATAGCAAACTGTGTCTTCGAAAGTCCAAGCCTTTATTGGAAAAGAGGAATTTTTTTCACATTGATGAGCGGGGCTTCATATAAGTGGGGTTTTACATATATCTTCTACGTGGATTGATATATTCCTTCTTAAACATTAAATTTTTTGTCCGATAATTATACACCGTATGTTAAATGGACAAATGCCTCAGCTATGCTTTTGCAGATTTCAGCCGTAAGGGATGCTGCACTCTTCGGAACGGCATGGCGTTATTGCTAGTAAAAAGCTATATGCAAATTATTTTCTGGAATTTAGTGAAGGATCGTTTATGGCATAAAAATTGCACTAATAACCTGTTGAGAGTCAAGCCGTTCAATTGGTAAGGGATAATGTTAATCAACAATTGGCCTGGTTTTTATGGCATAAAAATTGCTTTAATAAACTGTGTTGTGTTATTTGGAAAAGAGGCCTTAAGCGTTCTGGTAAGGGATAAGGGGTAATTTGACAAAGTGGGAAAATAGCAATGAATAAGATTCAACTGAGAACTGTGAATAATTTAATCGAGTCAAAGTTGAACCTGGAGTCGCCCTGACGGAAGCAGCGCATAGGGCGGGGATATAAAATCATCCCGTCCTGTGCTCCTTATATTGACTTGCTAAGTGGGGTGATGGTGTTATATGTGTGTTTAAAAGAGGGGGGTATGGAGAAATATTTAGAGAAATATGGCATGAATTATCTAGGGTCGCCAGGCAGGTTGTCAATTAATTTTCCATAAAAGAAATTAGAATATAATTTGGCAATATCAATAGTGAACAAATTCACAATAAATAAAGCACTTTATTAAAAAGGAGGAAAAAGGATGCTTCGTATGCCAGAGATACCCGCCGAGTTTAACATTACCACTTACCTTATGGACAGGCACTTAAAAGAGGGCCGCGGAAACAATGTTTGTATTTACTATGAAGATGAAAAGATCACCTACGCCGAAGTTGCGGAAAGAGCTAACCGTCTTGGTAATGCCCTGCTTAATTTAGGTATTGAGAGGGAAAACCGTGTGTTGCTCTGCATGCCTGATATGCCGGAATTTTTCTATAGTTTCCTAGGCACAATGAGGACGGGAATAGTGCCGGTTCTCCTTAGCACCATGGCTATAGCGCAAGATTATCTTTACTACGTAAACGACAGCCGCGCCAAAGCAGCGATCGTTCACGAGAGCGTGCTGCCGTTATTTATGGAAGTAAAGGATCAATTCAAGTATTTGAAGCACATGATCGTAATCGGTAATGCGGTTCCAGGACTGTTAAGCTTCAGTGAGATTTGTAAAGAAGCATCCCCTGACCTGGAAGCCGCTGACACCAATAAGGACGATCCGGGTTTTTGGCTTTACAGTTCCGGCACCACCGGCCAGCCGAAGGGTATTGTGCACCTGCAGCACGACCTCATGTATTTGACTGCCCACTGTGATGAAGTAGTAAAAGCGACTCCAGATGACATTTCGTTCTCGCTTTCCAAGATGTATTTCTCCTATGGCCGCAATAACTCGTTTGATACCGTATTGTTAAGCGGCGGTGCTGTGGTCCTGTTCCCGGGCATGCCGAAGCCGGACGCTTTGATCGAAGTGGTCAGAAAATACCGGCCCACCATCTATTACGGAGTGCCGAGTTCCTATATGGCCTTGCTGGCTCTCATGGATAAAGGGGTTAAGGGTGTCGACTATGACTTTTCTTCGGTTAGAGCGTGTGTTTCTGCCGGGGAAGCCCTGCCCAGGGTAATATTTGATCGCTGGAAAGAATTGTTCGGTATTGAAATCCTCGACGGCCTCGGCTCAAGTGACGTGGGAGCGATTTATCTTTCCTGCGTGCCTGGTTCGGTTAAGCCCGGCAGCCTTGGCAACCTGCTCTCCGGCTATGAGGGCAAGCTGTGTGACGAAGAAGGAAACGAAGTGCCCAGGGGAGAAGCCGGCAACCTGTGGCTTAAAGCTGAAGGTACGGCACAATGTTACTGGAACAAGCACCAGAAGAACAAGGAATGCTTTATTGGCGAGTGGTTTATTACCGGAGATAAGTTCTATCAAGATGAAGAAGGCTATTACTTCGGTGTCGGTCGCGCTGATGATATGTTGAAAGCCGGCGGTATCTGGGTATCACCAATTGAAGTCGAAGATGCGATTCTGCACCACCCGGCAGTGGCTGAGTGTGGTGTTGTCCCGGCAGCCGACACGGATGAGTTGGTTAAACCAATGGCTTATGTGGTTCTTAAAGAGGGTTATGAGGGATCTCCCGAGCTTGTTAAAGACATTCAGGACTTCGTGCGCAAGAATATTGCCCACTACAAGTTCCCGCGCTGGATCAAATTTGTTACGGAACTGCCGCGTACCGCCACCGGTAAAATCCAACGGTATAAACTGCGTGAGAGAGTGAAAATCGAGGGCGTTAATTAATTTGGAAAAACAAAGTGCAATAGTTGGCAAGGACTTAATGGTTTGAATAGGCACTAGATTAAGCTAAAGATACGATATTGAGAGCGCGGGCGTAAATGCCCGCGCCAGCCTTAACCGAACAGGACGGTGATTTAAGAATATCCTGTATACGACCTAAGCGCTCCTTATGTGCGCTAAATTGATATAAGATGTTTTAAGGAGTGGAAGTAAAGTGGAAAGAAAAACTGTGATAAGCGACTGCATGTCATGTGTCTGGGACTGTGGCATTAAAGTTACGCTGGAAGACGGTAAGATGGTAAAGGTGGAGGGATTGCCTGAGCACCCGGTAAGCAAAGGGTATATCTGCCCCCGGGGAGAATATCTCCCTGAATTTGTATATTCGCCGGACCGCATTAAATATCCCATGCGCCGGGTGAACAACACCTGGGAGCGGCTTAGCTGGGAAGAAGCGCTGGACTATGCCGCCGAGAAGCTGGGTAAAATCAAAGAGCAGTATGGCGCCAAATCACTGGCTATTTTCTGCGGTTCAATGGGCGTGGAAAATATTGAAGTGGCAGGGTTTGCGCAGAGGTTCAAGTCGGCCTACGGCACCCCCAACCTGCTGTCAGTGGAAAACGTATGTTACCGCGCCCGGATCATGGCCCGTCAGATGACCTTCGGGCGGTACCCGATGGACTACCCGCCCGATGCCCGCTGCATCGTTCTCTGGGGTCATAACCCGGACGGCTCCAAGGGCATACTGGCTGAAATGATCAGGGATAAAGCAAAAAAGAGAGTTCTTGACCTGATTACCATTGACCCCAAGCGGACCGAGTTGGCCGAACTGGGGCTGCACCTGGCGATCCGGCCCGGCACTGACGGAGCGCTTGGACTGGCCATGCTCAACGTGATTATTAATGAAGGCCTTTACGACAAAGAGTTTGTCGAAGGCTATACCATCGGCTTTGAAGAGCTGAAAGCGCACGTCCAGCAGTATACGCCGGAGTGGGCGTCAGAGATAACCTGGGTGTCCGCAAGTGACATCAAGGCGACAGCCCGTATTTTTGCCCAAACCAAGCCCGCCTGCATCGTGCAGGGGATCAATACCTTGGACCAGCACGTCAACGGTTTTCAGCTGTCTAGGCTCTTGTCCATCCTGCAGATTATTACCGGCAACGTCGATAAGCCGGGTACCTGGGTTACCATTCCCTTCCTTCGCATGACCGACCTGCGCCTGCCGATGGACATCAAGCCGATTGGCGCTGATCAATACCCGCTGTTTTACTCTTTCTGGGGACGGGTATCTCCTTACGGCATTGCCACCCTGTTCCCGCAGGCAGCCCTGGAGAGCAAGCCTTATCCAGTCCGGGGCGCCATAGTCGCCGCAGCCAACCCGGTGGTTTCCTTCCCGGAAGCGAACAAGTTCATTGAGGCCTTTAAGTCCATGGACTTCATGATGGCAATCGACCTCTTCATGACCGAAACCGCTGAAATGGCTGACTTAGTTTTACCTGCCTGCACCTTCATGGAGAAGGATGCTATTTCCTACGTCCATGGCGTAGTGCACGGTGAACCCTTTGCGATGTACCACCACAAGGTTGTCGAACCGGTAGGGGAGTCCAAGCCCGACTGGTGGATCTGGACCCAACTGGCGCGCCGCCTGGGACTGGGAGAGTACTTCCCATGGAATACAGATGAAGAAGTGATGGATCACCTGCTGGCACCAAGCGGTATCGGCGAAGAGTTAAAAGCAGATCCAATGGGCAAGTATTTTAACAAGCAGGACTACTACGCCTATGAGAAGAAGAAGATCCTTACCCCGAGCGGCAAGATTGAAATATATTCCAAGACCATGGAGGATGCCGGCCTAGACCCGCTGCCGAAATACGTGGAGCCGGCGCAAAGCCCGATCAGCACCCCCGAACTGGCCAAAGAGTATCCGCTTATTATGATCAGCGGAGCCCGGCGGCAGGCGTTTACCCACACCCAGATGCGGCATGTCCCGCATCTCAGGGCCCTTGAGCCGGAGCCGTTTGTTGAAATGCACCCGGCGACCGCCGCCCGTGCTGGAGTTAAAGACGGTGAGCGCGTCAAGCTGTCCACCCGCAACGGCAGCATCAAACTGCGCGTTAAGGAAGAGCCGAGGCTGATGCCGGGCGTCGTTTCTGTGCCGCATGGCTGGGCTGGAGATGCTAACGTCAACCTGCTGACCGATATGGAAGTACGTGACCCCGTTACCGGTTACCCCGACTTCAAGGTTCTGCAGTGCAAGGTTGAGGCTGTATAAATTCTCTAACTGATTATTTAGAGAAACTGGTACAGGGAGTTCAAACGAAAGTAGATATTAGCATCACAGGTTAAACATCAGGCGAGGGGGTAACCGTAAGGTTGCAGCCTCGCCTGTAAATTCAAAGAACTGTGCGTCAACCTGTTAACGAGTTTGGCAAGGAGGTTAATAAGTTGTCCCTTATGGAAGAAACTTCTGTTATTAATAAGGAAGAAGATATATTGCAATCTATTTGTAAAAGCGCTCCGCTGATCCAGAAAATGATTCCACTGGACTGTACTATTGGTATAGCGGATAGGGAGAAACATATTCTTTACCTTCCGGGAAAGGATATTAATTTGCATGCTGACGGAAAACCAGTTGTTCAGGGCAGTGGTTTGTATAAAGCCATCACTACCGGTAAGATAGTAGACACTATTGTACCTAAAGAGGTTTACGGTGTTTCTTTTAAATC
>MVQK01000043.1 GCA_002067515.1 Pelotomaculum sp. PtaB.Bin013
TAGTTTGTTTCTTAATAACTGCGATAGGGTAGTTGCAATTAGCTAATTGGCTGATTGCAAGATATTATTGACTTCATCACGCATATTATTTTTTGATACCGTTCTTCGGTGTAGTATGGTTTTCTTGTCAAGGTCTTTGAGCCCAAATGGGATTCCATTACCGCTCAAAACAGCGAGCATTTCCAAAAGTTCAAATTCGTTTTTATTCTGTACCGCGTCATCTCCCAGGACGGCCTGGACTACGCTTGTGTTGAATTTAAAAGGACTGGCTGTTGATGCGATAATTGTTTTTGTTGTATCGCCTGTGGCTTTAAGGTATTTATTATAGACATTTATGCCCACACCGGTATGAGTATCTATTACGTAATTGTATTTTTGAAAGATTGAACGAATCGTTTCCATTGTTTCACTGTCATTTGCAAATCCGGACCAAAAAAGTCTATCTATCCGTGCGAAGGTCAGCTCATCAACATGGTATTTCTCCGAATCTTTTAAACTAGCCATCCATTCACTGGTTTTGGTGTGGTCGCGACCGTTCAGATGATATAGCAGACGCTCCAGATTACTGGAGATAAGGATATCCATCGAGGGCGAAATAGTCTTCCGGAACTGCCGTTTACGGTTATATACACCGGTCCTAATGAAATCGGTGAGGACATTGTTGGCATTGGAAGCGCAAATTAGCCTGCTTATTGGCAAGCCCATCTCCAAAGCGTAATAGGCAGATAAAATATTGCCGAAATTACCTGTCGGCACCACGAAGTTTATTTTTTCTCCCAGGGTCACATTTCCTTTGGCTACCAGGTCCAGGTAAGCTGAAAAATAATATGCAACCTGTGGCACCAAGCGTCCCCAGTTAATTGAGTTGGCAGAAGAAAGACGGTAGTTTTTCCTGTGCAAATCCTGGTTGAACCCGGTGTTTCCAAAAATATCTTTAACTCCGTTTTGTGCGTCGTCAAAGTTGCCCCGTACGGCCACTACATCCACATTGTTGCCTTCCTGAGTAATCATCTGCAGTTGCTGCATTGCGCTTACTCCTTGTTCCGGGTAAAAAACAATAATCCTTGTGCGCGGTACGTCTTTAAAGCCTTCCAGGGCAGCCTTGCCCGTGTCGCCAGAAGTAGCGACAAGAATCACAATGGTTGAGATATCACCAGTCTTGACCGCTGCTTTAGTCAATAAATGGGGCAGAATTTGCAGGGCCATGTCCTTGAAAGCGCAAGTAGGACCATGCCACAACTCTAAAATATAGAGAGAATCGTCTAATTGGCGAACCGGAGCAATAGCTGGCGAATCGAACTTCTCCTGGTTATATGATAATGAAACACACTCATCTATTTCTTCTTCACTATAATCTGTGAGGTACTCTTTTAAAATAACAGCTGCCCGGGCTTGATAGTCCTGATTGGTCATTTCCTTTAACCTGTTAATGGAGATCATTGGTATTTCACAAGGAACGAATAACCCTCCATCAGGTGAAATACCAAGTTTGATTGCTTCAGCTGATAAAATCTTTTTGAACTGGCCCCTGGTGCTTTCGTATAGCATGGTAAGTCCTCCTGTGATAACTGATTACACATTATATAACGAATTGTAACCTAAATAACCTGAACTGACAAGTTTAGTAAAGTCGGCATGTTACTTTTTCCATTTTATTGGGCAAGATAATAGTAAAACGTTGAGGTGTTATAAATGCTCTATAATAAAAAAGAGCCGAAGGAAGATACAAGAAGTGTTTTAGGGCGCCGATTTGATCGATTATGCGGGCTTTTTCTTTTATGGTTGGTAAACTTTCTTTTTGTTGCAAGTCTTGTAGAAAAGCTGCTTACTGCTTTGATGTTTTCTATCCCGCTTCTAGTTTTGGAAGCTGTGGCGCTGCGGATATTTTTAAATATTATTGGGCGCAAGCGGCAACAGCAGAGAAGGTTTTGGCTGGCCGGCAAAAAGTTTATTGAAGATATCTCGAAAATCAATTCACGGAACGAATTTATACTTACAGTGCTGGAGTTATTTGCAAAAATACCTGAATTTCAGACTTTGAGTTTAAATACATCGAGAAAGTGCGATGACAATGATAAAGAAAAAGGAATTGATCTAATCGGTATTTATCAGGGTGTGCCAGTAGCAATCCTGTGTATGCGCACAGAGGGGGGTAATAGAATAAATCAATCTGATATCCGGACATTTGCCGGCGCGCTGAGCCATGGGGGTTATAAAAACGGCTTATTTGTTACAACCGGGGAATACGCGCCTGGTTTGACACGTATAATCAAAGAAATATCCCGTAAAGGTATCAATATAAAATTGATAGACCGGTCAGGGATGATGAATTTAGCTCTGCGAGCAGGCTTAGGAGGATTGCAGGAAAAAGATGCAACCCCCGGGGTATCTTTTCCGGCAGTGAATGATAAGCGGACAATATTTATCTTGATATGGAATTCTGTTTTTCGTTTCGAAAAGGCAAAGAGCTACTTTTTATTTGGACTGATGTTATATGGAGGGCATTTATTGATGCGCGGCACATCTTTTCTTAGTTTGTTTTACCTGTCTTTTGCGCTGTTAAATATCTTAATGGGTGCCGTATGCCTTTATTTAGGCAGGAATGTTGTGGGAAATGACCCTCTAAAAGGTTTTGAGCCGGACAAGCGATAAGCATGAGTCTCGCATGACCGCCCACAGGCTGCAGGAGGCGAATCCGTTACCAAGCCGGCGGTGTTTTTTCGTCAACGACAGCAAAGGAGTAACCCTTTGCTTGTAAAAACTCAATTATTTTGGGCAGAGCCGCGACATCGCTTTCGCGGTTCTTTATGTAATTAAGCGTCGCTGTTCCGGGCGAACTTAAACTGCGATTGATTTCGGTACCGTCATGCATAAGGATAATTGGCGCCTTATTCATTTTTTCCATTTTAACAACCCCATTTGCAACATTGCCGTAAATTTGCTCCGGTGTTGCGCCGTTGGGATCGGTATCTGCGGAGGTAACATTCCAGCCAAGCGAGGTATAACCTTCTCTGCTTAGCAGATTATAAGTTTCTTTATTTAATTTAGGATCACCGCCGGGAGCGCGGTACACTCTAACATTTTTTCCTGTTAACGAGACGATTGCCTGGTTGCACTTTTGTAGATCTCCCAGGTAGGCTTTGGGACTGGCATAAATTTTATCGTAATCATGGCAATAGGTGTGGTTGACCACACCATGTCCTTCATTGACAATTCTTTTTAATACTTCAGGATTTTTCTCAATGTTGTTGCCGATGACACAAAAGCTTGCCTTTACACCATATTTCTTTAAAATGTCTAAAATTATGCCTGTATAATACGAATTGGGCCCGTCATCGAAAGTAAGATAGACGTATTTTGCAGGTTCAGTCTGCGATTTGCCGGCAGTTTGCGGATCGGTTGGGACTTGAACAGGAGTTAAGGGTTGATTCGACGCTTCAGCACTGTCTGAATTACCTGTTTGACTAACTATGGCAACCAGTGGAGTATTTGCGCAATTAGCCAGGAATATTAAACCAATAAGCAATGTAATGGAACATTTATAAAACATTGGGTACTCCTTGTGTCTATTTAGTCATCTAGCAATATAATTGAATATACTCCTGGTTGTCGAATTGTGCAATATAATATTTCCAACATGAAGGCTGATTATTACCCGGCCGGTTGGGACTTGTCATTATGAATAGAGATTTTATATTATTATCTAGGAGAAAAAGGGTGTAAAATATAATCAAGTATTATTGCAAGTTTTTTTTATACAATGTAAAATGCCTGTGAATATAAGTGAACTTATTAAAACGAGGTGAGATAATGAAATACGAAGAAAAAATTAATGCATTTGTTAATCTGTTAAAAGGGTCTTCCCGCACCTTCGCATTGACTGGCGCCGGGATCAGTACGGAGAGCGGCATACCGGATTACCGCAGTCCAGGAACAGGTCTGTGGAATAAGTTCGACCCGATGAAAGTTGCCTGTACTTCAGCACTACGACGTGATCCGGCGGCATTTTACCAAAATAACTTAAAACGGTGGATAACATATTCAGGAGCTGAACCTAACCCGGCGCATTATGCCCTGGCTAAATTGGAACGGGAAGGTTTCTTGATTGGGGTAATCACTCAGAACATTGACGGGCTGCATCGCAAGGCCGGCTCGCAAAAAGTATGGGAAGTGCATGGCCATCTACGCACCTGCCATTGTTTTGATTGCAAAAATAGTTACCCTTTTGAATATTTAATCAACCAATTTGATGCCGGGAAAAACCCGCCCCGCTGTGATAAGTGCAACGGTGTATTGCGCCCTGATATTGTTCTTTTCGAGGATTCGATGGGTGATGACTATTTTCAGGCGACGAAAGCTATTTCAGGCTGCCAGCTTCTTATCGTTGTCGGAAGCAGTCTGCAGGTCTATCCGGTTGCTTCGCTCCCGGACTACGCCAGACAACTGGTAATCATCAATCAGGACGACACCCCCAGGGACAGCCAGGCGGATCTGGTTATTCATGAGAAATCCGGACAAGTATTTATAGACACACTGGCGGCGCTGGGGTTGAAAAAGGAATTGTAATTTTATGAACAGGTTGAATAAATATCTTACTTTTAAAATTGGAGAACAATGGTTTGGTTTTAATCTTCTCAACGTGGAAAGAATCATTCGAGCGGTAGAAGTAACACCATTGCCTCAAGCGCCGGAAGTTGTACTTGGCGTAATCAACGTGCAGGGCAGGATTATTCCAGTTGTTAATATACGGGGACGATTCTGTTTACCCGACCGGGAAATTGGTTTAAGTGACCAGTTCATCATTGCCAATACGTCTAGACGAACTGTAGCCCTGGCGGCGGACGCGGTAGGAGATGTTGTTGAAAGGCCGGAACATGAAATCGTTGCAGCCGGGAAGATCATGCCGGATATAGAGTACGTTGAAGGCGTAATAAAACTTGAGGACGGTATGATTCTCATACTTGATCTCGGCAGGCTACTTTTCCACGAAGAAGAACAAATCTTAATAAATTTAATGGAGGAGAAGTGAAACAGGAAAGAAATATATCTGCCGGTATCTCTGATTTCCTCCTTGCTCAACTCAATGAATTTCTTGCCGAGCGGTTAGGTTTGTATTTTCCGGAGAAGCGCCGGCATGAGCTAAAGCGTGGGATTAGTGCCGCCGCTTTTGCCTTTGGCTTTGAAGACATGGAATCATGCATCCGGTGGTTAATGTCATCGCATTTGTCTAATTATCAAATAGATATTTTGGCAAGTCACCTGACCGTTGGTGAAACTTATTTTTATCGGGATAAAAAAATATTTAATGTGCTCGAAAAGCATATTATCCCCGAATTGATAAACTCTTATAATCTTTTAGAAAAAAGGCAACCAATAAGGATCTGGAGCGCTGGCTGCAGTACAGGCGAGGAGCCATATTCAATCGCGATACTGCTGGATAAAATGAACTATTATTTAAGGGATTGGCATATTAGCATCCTTGGCACAGACATTAACTCAAACTTTTTAAAAAAGGCGCTTGAGGGTATTTATAGTGAATGGTCGTTTCGTGACACACCCGCATGGATCAAGGAGAGATTTTTTAAGCATTCAAAAGATAACCGCTTTGAAGTTCTCCCTCATATTAAAAGAATGGTGCAGTTTGCGCAACTCAATTTGGCAGAGGAAACTTACCCGTCAGTGTTAAACAACACCAGTGCGGTAAATGTGATTTTTTGCCGCAATGTGCTTATATACCTTTCACATGAACAAAAGGAAAAAGTCATTCAACGTCTTTTCCGCTCTCTTAAGCCCGGCGGGTGGCTAATCACCAGTCCAGCCGAAGCTGCGCCCGATCTATATTCCCAATTTACAAAATTAAATTATGATGGAACGATTCTATTTAAAAAAAATGACTTGCAGACTAATTTAATAAATAATTTTGCTACAATACAGTCAAAAACAGAAAAATATCTACCGGGTGACTCCAGTCTTGAATATCAACCTAAATATACAGACGTTTTTCATGCTGACTTATCAGAAAAAACCACCGTTCAGTCTTTTGATGATGGTGTATTAATCGATGCCCAAGCGTCCAATGAAGATTCACGTAACGACAGTAAAATGGCTTATTTAGCGCGGATTTGCGCTAATCAGGGAAAACTTGATGAGGCGCTGGAGTGTTGTGAAAAGGCTATCTGCGCAGATAAACTTAATCCCGGCTTGCATTATCTATTCGCAACAATCCTGCAAGAAAAAGAGCAGGTAGAAGAGGCGATAGTATCATTAAAGCGCGCGCTTTACCTTGACCCCAATTTTGTTCTAGCTCATTTTGCATTGGGAAACATCACCATGCGGCAGGGAAATCATCTTGAATCGAAGAAACACTATAAAAATGCTCTAACGCTTTTAACTAAATATGCTCAAGAAGATATCTTACCGGAGTCGGAAGGCATTACCGCCGGCAGGCTATCAGAAATTATTGCCGGTATAATTGGAAGCAGAATTTTGAGATAAGTAAAAAATCACGCAGTGAGTGCTTCCCATTTATGAACAATAGGAGCGGTGCAAGAATTATGAAGGTTGTCTGGAATGATATATACAATCGTTTAGAAAATGCCAGAGCAGCTGTTGAGAGGGGATTTACACCATCTCCTGAAGAAAGGAAATTGATTCTCAGAGCCAGAGCGAAAACACTTGCCCAAGTGCCCAAAAATAAAGAATCAACTGAAACGCATCTAAAGATCCTTGGATTCTTTTTGAACGGTGAAAAATATGCGGTTGAGTCGGTGTTTATCCGCGAGGTCTGCCCACTAAAAGAAATGACTCCGTTACCTTGCACACCGCCGTTTATTCTTGGGATAATCAATATCAGAGGACAAATATTATCAGTAGTTGATATAAATAAGTTTTTTGGTATTACAGGGAAGGGAACCAACGTTCTCAATAAGACCATAATTGTTCATAACAATGAAATGGAGTTTGCTATTCCCGCGGAAACCATTACCGGTGTTAGCTACATTCCACAGGATAAGATTCAACCATTGCCGCCCACCTTGACCAACATACGCGCGGAATATCTGAAAGGTATGACAATGGAACAATTCATCGTACTAGATATGGCAAGGATTCTATCCGACAAACGGATTGTTGTTAATGAAGAGGGAGAAGCGTGAAACGGTAAAACGAATACATAGGGGTGACAAAATGAATTTTAAAGACATGAAAATTGGAACAAGACTGGGGCTGGGCTTTGGGCTAATTTTGATCCTGCTCGTTATTTCAACGCTGGTAGGAAACAGTAGTATGGGGAAGATTCAGGGCGATATGAATCAGATCTATAATACTAACGTTGTCAGTATGGAATTGGCTTATGATATGTTGGATTCAATGGCCGTCATCTCGCGGGAAACACGCTCTATTATTTTATTAGAGGATTCTAACGCGAAGCAGGATTCCAGCAACAAGATTGAAGAGGCACGGGCTAGATATAATAAGGACTTTGCCAAGCTTAGGGAAATGGACAATACTGTTGAAGGTAAGGCTCTACTGGCAAATGTTGAAAAGGCTATCGAATCCGGCAAACTATCCAACGATAAAGTGGTTACTTTAGGTTTGGCGGGTAATAACGCTGAGGCAGTTTCTGTGATTAATAAAGAAGCTATGCCTGGCATGGCTAGAATTGAAGATTCGTTGAAAAACGTTGTCAATTACCAGGAAGAACGCAGTAAAGCGCGTTTTAACGAGGCGGCTCAATTATATGCCAGAACCCGTTTGTTTATGTTAATTAACAGTGGTATAGCGATAATATTGGGGATATTTATTTCTTGGCTGATTACTTTCATTATCACGCGCAGCATCACAAATCCCTTGAAAATCGCGGTAGACGTGGCTGAACAAATTGCAGACCGGAATTTAAGGGTTGATGTGCCTGTCAATAATAGCCGTAATGAAATAGGTTTCCTGATTCAATCATTCCACAGGATGGTGGAGAATTTAAGAGAAGAAACCAGGCAGATTATGGAAGGGGTAAACGTTCTAGCTTCCTCCGCCAGTGAGATATCAGCCTCAACCGTTCAGTTCGCCTCCGGCGCGGCGGAATCGGCTGCCGCGCTAAGTGAGACAACCGCCACTATGGAAGAAGTAAGACAGACAGTACAAGTTTCCAGTCAAAAAGCCAAATATATGTCGGAGATAGCCCCTAAAGCAATGCAAGCTTCACAAGATGGTCAGGATTCGGTGAATGAAACGATCAAGAGGATGGATCTAATTCAAGAACAGATGGTCTCTATTGCTGAAAGTATTGTCCGGCTTAGTGAACAGAGCCAGGCCATAGGGGAACTTATTTCTATTGTCGATGACGTGGCGGAACAGTCAAACCTCCTGGCGGTCAACGCTTCGATCGAGGCGGCCAAGGCGGAGGAACACGGGCAAGGGTTTGCCGTGGTCGCCCAAGAAATCAAGAGCCTGGCGGAACAGTCAAAACAGGCGACGGCTCAGGTGCGGAGAATCTTGAATGACATCCAGAAAGCCACCAGCGCGGCGGTAATGGCTACTGAACAAGGTAGTAAAGCGGTTGATGCCGGTGTAAAACAATCCACTGAAGCAAGCGAGTCGATCCGGACTATGGCGAATACGATTACGGAAGCAACGCAGGCGTTAACTCAAATTGCGGTTACCGCCCAGCAGCAGTTGACCGGAATTGATCAGGTAGCTATAGCGATGAATAATATTGAGCAAGCAAGCAATCAGAACGTTGACAGCGCTAGACAACTGGAAACAGCGGCGCTGAAATTAGACGAATTGGGACGGAGGCTGAAGGAGTTGGTTGAGCAATACCAGGTTTAAAGAATCGGGGGAGCTAACATGCCCATGCAAGATAATAAAAAAGATAACGATTTACTGAAAAGACTTCGTTCACTTTTTAAAATAGAAGCGGAAGAACGACTTAAAGCAATGTCTGCGGGACTGCTTGAATTAGAGAAAACACCGGATGCTGAAAGTCAAAACGCAGTGGTTGAAGCTATTTTCCGGGAAGCGCATAGTTTAAAGGGCGCGGCGCGGGCAGTCAACATGACAGATATTGAAACGATTTGCCAGTCACTTGAGAGCGTCCTGGCCGTCTTGAAGCGCAAGGCGATTAACCCGTCACCCGGACTTTTTGACAAGCTACATAACGCAGTCGACACAATTAATAAGCTGCTTTCTACTGCTGAAGGAGGACAAGTTCTTATTACGACACTCATTCAGCAGTTAGCCGACCTGGAAACCGGCAAGCAGTCAGGCAGTACCCAAACTGAAGAACATTTACCCAAATTAAAAAGAAACATCCCGACGGCTCAACCGGGCAACAACTACTTTTTATCACCAATAATAGGCAACGATACCGCCGGTCAGGCTGAGCCAAGTATTGTGGACAAGCAGGTTGTATCAGGAACGGTGCGGATTTCCACAGAAAAGTTGGATTCACTATTACTGCAAGCTGAGGAAATGCTGTCAATAAAACTGACAATGGACCGACATGCCGCCGACTTGCGGAATATTCAGGATATCCTTGGCTACTGGGATAAGGAATGTGATAAAAATCATCCGGGTATGCAAACAGATAAGAACAATTTACAGTTTGACAAACTGATGGAGTTTCTCGATCGAAATCAAAACTGCCTTAGATTACTGGAAAGCAAAGTAAAAACAATGATAAAATTAGCTGAACATGATCGACGATCAATTGGCGCAGTCGTTGATAATTTCCAAAAAGATATAAGAAAAGCGCTTATGCTTCCCTTTTCCTCCTTATTATCAACTTTCCCCATGATGATTCGTGACTTGTCCCGGGCCCAGAACAAAGAAGTGGAGTTAATTTTGCATGGAAGTGAGATTGAAATTGACAAGCGCATCCTTGAAGATATAAAAGATCCTTTTATTCATCTACTGCGAAATTGTATCGATCATGGCATTGAAACACCGGAGGAACGGGAAAGAAGCAAAAAAGCGCGATGCGGGAAGATTACTGTGACTATTTCACAGTTGAGTGGGCATAAAGTTGAGATCCTAGTTTCAGATGACGGAATTGGTATCAATTTAGATAGAGTTATAGAATCTGCTATAAACAAGGGAATATTAACAGAAAAAGAATGTGATAAGCTCAGTAAACAAGAGGCGCTGGCGCTGATATTCCAATCGGAAGTTTCTACAAGTCCGATAATTACCGATATTTCCGGCAGGGGACTCGGGCTTGCTATAGTGCGCGAAAAAGTGGAACAGCTTGGCGGGGTTATCACAGTGGAAACCCAACCTCAAAACGGATCATCATTCAGAATGATTATTCCGGTGACACTGGCTACTTTCAGGGGGATACTCGTTAGAGTTTCTGAACAATTGTTTATAATACCTTCAATTAACGTAGATAAAGTTACGAGAATTAAACAAGATGAGATAAAAACGATCGAGAATAAAGAAATCATTTCACTAAAGGGTTGCGCTTTTTCCTTCGTCAGACTGGCTGATGTGTTGGAACTTGCCCTTCAAGAAAACAAAAACAATAGTTTAGGATATATCCCGGTGCTGCTGCTAGGCACTGCGGAAAAACGAATCGCCTTCGCTGTAGACGAGATTGTATGTGAGCAGGAGGTACTGGTCAAAAGTCTTGGCAAACAGCTTTCACGGGTAAGGAATATTAGCGGCGCCACTGTACTTGGCTCCGGAAAGGTAGTACCTGTTTTAAATGTTCCAGATTTGTTGAGATCAACAATAAAAATTAAAAATGCAACTTTTGAAACGGCCTCAGCAACAGGGATAGCAGGTTTAAATAAAAAATCAATTCTAGTAGTGGAGGACTCAATTACTTCAAGAATGTTACTAAAGAATATTCTGGAGTCATCAGGGTACAGTGTCAAAACCGCTGTTGATGGTATTGAAGCGTTAACAGCGCTGAAAACGGAGGACTATGATTTAGTTGTGTCAGATGTGGAAATGCCGAGAATGAATGGTTTTGAACTCACATCCAGGATACGTATGGATAAAAAATATGCGTGGTTGCCCGTTGTTTTGGTGACCGGGCTTGATTCCCGGGAAGACCGGGAGCGCGGCATAGACGCGGGAGCTGACGCTTATATTGTGAAAAGCAGTTTCGACCATGGTAATTTGTTAGAAGTAATAAATAAACTTATCTAACTTCATGATATATTATTCTTTTGTTATGTCGTTAGGGGAGGAAATGTTATGAACGATATCAATATTTTGATTGTGGAAGACAGTCTAACCCAAGCAGAGCAACTGAGATATACTCTCGAACAGTAC
>MVQK01000044.1 GCA_002067515.1 Pelotomaculum sp. PtaB.Bin013
TTCCACCCGTGACTTGGCCAGCACCAGGTCGCCGGAAACAAGCTCAACAACCGGCATCTCCGCGGCCAGTTCGCCCGGTATCACCATACGGTATTGCGCCGGGGCATCCGCCGGGACGTTTACGTCAATGACAAAACGGGGCATGTATGTTATACGCTCATCATAATTTCTTACCCTCAGCAGACCGGCAAACCCCGGACCCGAGTTCTCCACGGTGATCATCAACTCCAGGGGTTGATCCGTTTTATACAAACCGCCCAGGCCGGGCCGCACTTTCATTCCCACCGCCGCCGCGGCACAAGAAGGAAAAGCTGCGAATACAACTGCCATAGCCAGGACAGCGCAAATTAAAATATTACCGAATGATAGAAAGTTTTTTCTCATAACCGTTCACCTCTGGTCAATCTTTCCTGTAAATCCACCCGTACCAACGCCACCGTACCACCATCCTGGCGGGCTACCAGCATGGTTTTACCTCCCGGGCTAAAAACAATTTTCTGGAAATTATTCACCTTGCCCATTAATAATGTCCGGGGTTCCCGTACACCTTCAAGCTCCAAATTTCGCAGCCAATTTAGTTCTTCCGCCCCGGACCTGGAATCCGGAGCCAATAACAACCGGTCACCGGGCCAGGAACGCCGGCCCGACTGTTTAAACACAATATCTCCTCTGCGGCCCAGTTTGATTGTTCTGATTTCCCCCTGCTCCTGCCGTACTGTGAACAGTGGGGCGCCGTCCGGGCTGTAGGTGAGTACCCGTTCGGTAGTTGTAGACTTGATATAAACAAGGTATCCCTGTGCTCCCCACGCCGGCCGTTCCCCTTCCGTAAGAAAGACCGCGCCGTTGTCCCCGGGACCGGTTATCCAGAGCTCCGGCTGCCCGTTGTCTCCAGCCCGTTCCACCACCAGCCGGGAACCGTCCGGGGACCATGCGGGATGATTTCCCATACCCAGGGATACCGGTTCCTTACCCTTTGCCAGCAAGTATACCTCATTCTGCCCTCCGGGTTCACTCTGGACATAAGCCAGGGTTTGCCCGTCAGGCGACCAGGCCAGGCCTGAAAAGTCCTTCTCCTGCCCGGCTGCCAGCAATACTTCAGTCTTCGTTAAAGCTTC
The DNA here is from genome assembly GCA_002067515.1 of Pelotomaculum sp. PtaB.Bin013. Classification (GTDB taxonomy): domain Bacteria; phylum Bacillota; class Desulfotomaculia; order Desulfotomaculales; family Pelotomaculaceae; genus Pelotomaculum_D; species Pelotomaculum_D isophthalicicum. Next base: position 1,116 of record MVQK01000044.1, read on the forward strand.
TTCCACCTGTTGCGCGGCGCCGGTTCCCAACGAGCCCGGCGGCATGAGCACCGTGATAATCTCTTCGCCGCCTGTATTGTGACACCTTACCAGCGCCAGCTTGTCACCGGTCCGGGACAGGGCGGGTGAAGCATAGGACTGACCTTTGGGAGGTTTAACCGTGCCGGTTTGATTGCCGTATTGGTCCAGCAACTGCAAAGACCCACCCCTTATGGCAATAAAACCTTGCACTTGTATTCCGCAGGTAAAATCCAGCGGGCTTTTTTCCAGCCAGAAACGGCTTATTTCTCTGGACAGCCCGGCCTCCAAAGATTTTGGAGCCATCAGCAACCACCATATCCAGGATACAACCACAAGCAGCAGCATTGCCGGGATCAACCACAACAAACCCGGACGCCTGCTCCGGCTGCCCGCGGGGAATATCGCCGTAGCGGGCAGTTGCTGGTCCGTACCGCCTTCAATCTGCATCCCGGCCAACCGCGTCCTCAACCCTTCCCTCAGCCGCTCGTTAACCGGGACGGCCTCCCGCACTCGCCGCATATGGATCAAAAGTGCCTCCAGGGAACTTCCGTCGGGTTCAACATCCTGCCGAACCCTGTTTTTACCTTTGTTGCACTGTGCGTCCAATGGAGTGATTTTCCCGCGCAATCCTTTCACTCCCCTCTCTTTTGCCGAAATATTCATTTCGCAATGTCTTCAACGCACGGTAATGAATCATCCGAACAGCTGTTTCTGTTTTTTCCAACACCTGCGCTATTTGGCCAAACCTTAGTTCACCGGCATACCTCAGAGAAACCACATCCCGCTGTTCCGGGGGAAGCCGCCCCAGCATGTCTCTTAAAAGCTTCACTTCTTCATCCTGTAGCAGTTCATCTTCAGGGCTGGGCTGTGTGGAACCGGAAAACACCATTTCACACTCCGCACAAAGCCTTTCCCGGCGGCCCCGCAGGTAGTCGACATAAGCATTATGGGCTATCCGGAAAAGCCATACCGCGAAAGGAGCATCCCCCCGGTACTTATGGAAATTTTCCAGCGCCTTTAAAAAAACCGCGGCAGTAAGGTCGTCGGCATCCCAGGAACTGCTGATCCGGTAGCGCAAATACCTGTTTACAGCATCGAAATGCAGGTCGTAAAGCTTCTCAAAGGAAACACCGAGAACATGCTCCAGCCCAATTCCTGGCATCATTATAAAACACTCCCCCGAAAACCCTCCATGCTGCTTAAACACTACAATCTCAGATTGTGAAAACTTAAAAAACTTATATATAAATTTACTGTTCGGCCTGTCTACCATATAGACGGCCAGGCATCCAAAATGTAACGTTAAATATATAAAAATAACTCCCATGCTATTTTCTGGCGAGTATAATCTAGTCCTGAAAGGTTGACTAATTTGCAAATTATGCGGAAATCGCTATCGTGACTCCCTATAAGCAAAAAGGGCGTATACCAATAAACCGGCAACAAACCGTAACACCAAGGGGTATTGTGTAAACCACGAACAGGAATTTAAAAAGATTATTTCCGTAGGCTTTGACCAAGACCAGGCTCAAGAGCAGGCAGAGCAACTCAGCCGATAAGCTAGCAACGGAAAACATTAAATGGAACAAGCCACCCATACCGAAACTAGAAGGACTGCCTTTATATTTTAGACGGTGCAAAGAACTAACTGGTTCACCAAAATCAACCACAATATACTAGAATATACTACCCCTTGGGATATTACAGAATAAACGTTTCCTACGGTAAGGCGTCCGGGAAATTATCGGTAAATATTGCCATTTATCTTAAATACAGAACTTTATCAGCACTATATCCGTCTTAATTTCAGATAACTGATCAGTTAGTGTTATCTAAGCTAAATATATATCTTTTTAGAAAAAGGAGCGTGGTAAGATGAGGAAATCCAAATTGCTTGCGATTACGCTGTGCTGTTTAATCTTCGCCGTATCTTGGGTGGTTTCTGTGGAAGCGGCGGAAATCACGGCACCAAGCAACTTGACGGCGGTCGCGGTTTCTATGAGCCAGATCAACCTGACCTGGACAGATAACTCTAACAACGAATCAGGATTTAAAATTGAGCGTGCTGAAGGGAGTAATGGTTATACCGAAATTGCAGTGGTGGATAACGTCACCGCATTTTCTGATACCGGCCTGGCCGCTAATACTACCTACACCTACCGGGTGCGGGCCTACAATTCATCCGGCGATTCCGACTATTCCAATGAATATAGCGCCACTACCACCGGGGCTGTTCCGGCGGCACCAGCCTACCTGACCGCTACGGCAGTGTCTTCTTCCCGGATTGATTTAACCTGGAATGACTATTCCAGCAACGAATCCGGTTTTAAAATCGAGCGTAAAATAGCGGGCGGAAGTTACACCCAGATTGCCACAGTTGGGGCCAATGCAACCAGCTATAACGATACGGGATTGGCTGACAACACCAAATACTACTACCGGGTGCTGGCTTACAATTCATCAGGCAATTCCGCCTATTCCAACGAAGTCAATGTTGCCACCGGGACAGTACCGGCAGCACCTTCCGACCTGACTGCAACGGTGTTGTCTTCAACAATAATCACACTAACCTGGGATGACAATTCCAGCAACGAAACCGGTTTTATAATCGAGCGCAAAAAAGCGGGCGGAAGTTACACCCAGATTGCCACGGTGGATGCCAACACTACTACTTGCACAATCTCTGGATTGGCTGGCAACACTAAGTATTACTACCGGGTGCTGGCTTACAATTCATCCGGCAATTCCGTCTATTCCAACGAAGTCAATGTTACCACCGGAACTGTGCCGGCAGCACCTTCCGACCTGACTGCCACAGTACTGTCTTCAACTTCGATCATGCTAACCTGGGATGACAATTCCAGCAACGAAACCGATTTTATAGTAGAGCGTAAAGAAGCGGGCGGGAGTTACACCCGGGTTGCCACGATAGATGCCAACACTACTAGTTACACTGATTATGGATTGACCGATAACACTAAGTACTACTACCGGGTGCTGGCTTACAACTCATACGGTGATTCGGAATACTCCAATGAAGAAAGCGCCACCACATACAGCTCAGTGGAAGTCTTGATTAAATTATACATTGGCCAGTCAACTTATTATGTGAATGATCAGTCAAAGACCATGGATACGTCTCCTCTGATCAGAGAAAACCGGACGGTTTTGCCCATTCGGTTTATTGCTGAAGCCATTGGGGCCTCGGTGACCTGGAATGATAGTGAGGAAAAGGTAACCATATCTCTTAAAGATAAGGTGATTGAACTTTGGATCGATAAGAACATAGCCCGGATCAACGGTCAATACATGCTCATCGATCCTGCCAACCCTAACGTAACACCCATTATCATCCCGCCGGGAAGAACCATGTTACCTTTGCGTTTCATCGCGGAAAGCCTGGGCTCTAAGGTGGACTGGGACCAGGATAAGCAAGAGGTTACGGTGACATATCCAGCACCGTAAACAGGCTATCAAAGTTTGCGTATGTCAGAGGAATAAACGTATCAGGGAAACGGAACGCCTACCGTTTCCCTTTTATTATATTTAACTTATATTTAATCCGGCTAATACGTGACTTTTAGCCAGCCGCCGTTTATTATGATCTTCCGTTTTATCCTCTCCCGACTACTGTATTTCATAGCCGAGCGCTTCACCAACCGCCCGCAACGGCAGGTAAACATTTCCTCCGCAAATATAAGCGGCGGCCTCTATTTTAGCACCGTCCAGCACTATTGCAGGTTGACTGTCATCTGCCGCAAAACCATACGCATTTATGTACAGGACCAACGAAATAATGATACCCAGGATAATAGCCTTTTTGGTCATGCATCGACACTCCTTTGCCAGTGTAAGGTCTTTATTCTGTTATTTAATCTGGTTTTCATTGCGGGAATCCTTCCGCAAATTCCACCGCCGCGCCGGTCGCCGGGATGCGGACTAAGACAGACGGATGGGTTATTACCTGCGCCGCCACCTCCCCGGGCGCCGGGTTGTCAATCCGGTAATAAACCTTCAGCTTGCCGCTGCCTTCACTAATAATATCGATTATCCCCACGCTATAACCGGCGGTGGACTTTTCCCCTGCCGAGACGCAAAAATAGCTCCATTCGCCAAAGGTTTTAGAGCCGGTATAAAGCCGCGTGGCGTTGGCAGCCGCCCAATTTCTGATTTCCCGCGGGACGCTTTTGTCATCCAGGGACATGATCTTGAAAGGCACTGACTGGTTAGTAGACCAATGATATGGTGATCCCATCCCTTTTGTAAGGTCTTTGATCAGGTCGTTCGCTTTTTCTACTGTGTCGCTCTCAGGGTACTCTTTCAATATTCTTTGCGGGTAAGTGACATCTCCGGTGTATGCGCCGAGCGCCAGTAGCGCATCGTCGGCCATGTTGCTATCCGGGTATTCTTTGACAAATTGCTGGTAGGTGGAAATGATTTTCCCCTGAATATCAGACGAGTTGAAGGCGAACGAGGCGTCCTCTCCCCACTCGTCCAGGCCGATGTAACAAAGGCCGGTGGAGTAAAGCGCTTTAGCCCTTAGCTCCGGCGCTACGGACTGATCCTGGCAGACCTGCTGAAAATACGGCAGGCTATGGTTGTAGTTGATCAGATCCCGGACGAAAACAGCCATTTCCGCCGGCGCGTGTCCGTGGCCCGTTTCGTTGATATATCCCAGCCAGTTGTAGTATTGCCGCTCCCCTGCCCATAAGTGGTTATAGTAAAGCATCTCGTTATGAAAGATCGCCGCCGCTAATTGGTATAAATCAGCCGGGTCCTTTGATTCAGCCCACTGAGATTGTAAACCGGCAAGCTTCTTTACCTCGGCCAACTGCTTTTCGACTGATCCGCGAAAATCGTATTTATCATTCTCACTGAGATAGTCATAATCGTTGAGGTAGTCAAAGGGCAAAATAAACTGATCGGCTGTCAGAGCTTCCTCCTGTTTTAAAAATTCCTTCAGCCCGGCAACGGCCCGCGCGTAATTCTCCCGGCGGACCTCCTTTATAGCCAGGGAATAGCTGACAAACGCCTGCAGGGGCGGCTCCAGTTTTTCCGCGGACAGCGACTCAAGCTGCTCATAAGTCATCCTTACATCCAGGATGTAAACCAATCTTCCGGCGGCCGCGTAGCGCATGTCTCCGTCAGGCAAGAAACGGACTTTCTGCATCGTTTTGACAGCGTCGGTAAAACGCCCCTTGATCTCGTAACAGCGCGTCAAGCGGTAAGCCGCGTCGTCCGCGGCCGGGTGGCGGGGAAATTCTGCCAGAAAATTTTCCCAGCCAGGGATTTCCCGGTCCGGATCATACTCCTCGTCCCCGTAAGGAGGCGCCCAGACGCCATTATATGATGGTTCCTCGGCACGCTCTATTTCAAAATAGGGTATACCCCGCACTGCTTCATACGCCTTGATCCCTCGCCCCAGGTAGCTTTGCGGATACTTCTGGCCAGCGTCCCTCAACAATCGCCAGTTCAGCCCGTCGATTCGGAAAGCATGATCTTCTTGCGCCAAAGTAGCCACTCCGTTTCGGTCCGTGTCCCGCACATACTGTTCCAAGGCCTTTTCCTGGCCCAAATCCATGTAGAGGGCTGCAAGGCATTCCTGGCGGCAGTATGGCGACGCGTCCGTTTCGGCGATTTTCCATAGCCAGTCAATCCAGCCCTCCCTATCGGCTCCCGCTAATCGCCAGTGAGCGATGCCGGCGATTCTATCAATCAAGCCGGCTCTATCCCTGACGGAAGCAAGGCTGGAATAGAGGCTGCCTAACGTTTCCAAGGCTTTCGTTTCTCCCAATTGATAGAGGGTGCAAAGCTGGTCGGAGCGGTAAACCGGATCCGGTTCATTTTCCTGCGCGCGCCACAGCCAGCCGGTGACAGCCGCGCGGCCGGCATTGTCAATCTGTCTTTGAGCAAACCCCCCGACCGTGTCGACAAGACGCCGCTTGGCGATTGGATCGCTTAGTTTAACGTAAGTCTCATCCAGCCACCGCACCATATCGGTTGGATTGGCAAAAATCCTTTGCCATGCCTGGTCAAAAAAACAATTGCCTCGCAGGGAAAGAACCGCGCTGGTCAAATCATTTGAATTTTTAATGCGCTCCGTCAAAACAGGAATCAAGTAACGGATGGAATTGGCTTCTTGATAAGCGCCGATATCCTTGGCCAGTTGAGAAACCTGCTCGTCAGTCATTAACCTGATCAAGATGTTTTTGATGCTAAAGGCGTCATTTGTATTGTTATCTCTCAGGTAGTCCAGCAAAACCTGCGCCGCGTCAGGGTCCGGTCCGGGCAGGGTGTCAAAAGCGCCAACAACCATTGCTAATTCATAATCGCTTGTGGCCTGCCACAGTTTTGCCTTTAATTCATCTAATGACTCACCGGCTGCCGCCGCTCCAGCCTCGTTGGCCAGCAAGTTTTGTTCAGCGGCCCAAACATCCGTGGGGTTGCCGGCCAACCCAGTGAAAATAACGAAAATCAATAAAAATACAACCGGGAAAACGGCAATCTTGCCGGGTTTAATCATGTCAGCCACCTCCTGGTGCAATCTTATTCTATATTTCCTGCTTTTAGGGGAACAATTTGTCATCTTTATTTAAATTTTAAAATGAATTGACTCCCTGCATTTCTTCGAATATGGTTAACTCATCAACCTTGGTTATCTTCCATTTATTTTGTTCCTTTGCCAGGCAAAACACCGCGCTAAAGGTCCTGGCAGACTTTTCTCCGTTTTTTAATTTCAAGTAATTGTAAAAATGAGGGGACTCGGTTTCCTTGTCTCCTTTCCTTAATATTGTTTCAACCACGTCCAATTCCACGGTAGCGTTATTTTCGGTAATGGTTACAATAGGTTCTTCAAAAGAAACGCTGTATTTCTTCACCCCCAGCGGCCTCCAGGCGTCAAACAGCCGCCGCCAGCCGTTGATGCCGTCTCTCCATTCACTTGTCGGCTCAAGATAGCCGTATTACTTCTCAAAAGCAGCCTGGTCATCTTTGGCCAGGGCGTCGCCCAAAATTTTGTAATAATTGTTGACAGTGACCATAACCGCTTTTTCCTCATGGTTATCCGGGTGCTTTGAGGGACTGTCCAGGTTTATGTCCAATACGGCGTCTTCCTGCCTAAAACCAAGCCTGGTTATTTTTATAACGGGCTTTTGTTCCAAGATCTCCGCCTCGCTTTCGCCCGGCGGCCAACCCATAACCAGACGCCTGCCCCCGCCGGGCGCATTTTTAAACTGTCTGAAATAAGTAAGCGGCATCCTGTAATCATGCGAGCACGTATATACGCAGGCGTCAATAACAGCGTCCACGCTGTTTCCGGCAGAATCCAGGACAACATATTCCAGCGACCTGGTTTCATCGTCTTCTTTAACTAACGAATTGAGACAAACGGTATAATCTTTGACAGGTATTTTTTTATTGATGCAGACCTTGTCCGTGATCTCTTCCAGGGGAATTATTTGGTCAATGGAATAATAGCTGTAAACATTCGTAAGATTGAGCCGCTCCTCGCGCGTTTCCAGCGCGTCAAAATTAGCCCGGCCGACTGCCGTCTTTCCATTTAAGGAATACTTGTAGGTCGGGCCGATGTGGTCGATGCTGGACAAGTGGCTTTCCAGCTTTCGCCCGCCGTCAAACATGGCCGGCGCATCTTCTTTCGGGTGGTTGTCCCAATTATTCAGCCAGCCGTGCGCTACACCGTCATAATCTCCCCGCGCTGTCAGTTTGTAATGTACCTGGGTTTCACTGACGCCTGCAGTAATGGCGTCCACCAGCAGACTATAGCCGTTTTTCTCCACCAGTTCAGTCAGTTGATATGTATGGACGTATTTATTGTCCACTTTTTTAAACTTGATATCTTTCAAGTCCAGAACAACAGGCCCATTCTCGTGCTCCACCGGCCCGCCGGAAAATTCCAGACGCAGTGGTTCATTAGGACTTTCAACCGGATCGAAGGTTAAAAGTGTTTCACCTCCGGGCAATTTTGCGGGATATTCTTGCTGGAAAGAATTCCAGCCCAGATTCCGGCCCTCCCCGTCAAAAAGCTTGACGTTAAGCGGGTCCAACTTTCCCCTGATCTCTCCCTCAACAGCGGCAATCATAAACGTACCCGTCTTGTCTAACAGGACTTTTTCTATGGTAACAGTGGTTCCCTGGCAGTCCACGGACCTGTTGACCTCGGTAAATTGGCCGAGCCTTTCCGCCCGGCTAAACCGTCCGGCCATCCCGGACCCGTCCGGCGCCGCGGACTGAGTCGAGCAACCTGTTATTATAACAACGATGAACGCAATAAGCGAGAAAACAATTACGGTTTTAATTTTTTGAGGCATTTAACTAATGTCACTTCTTTTCGTTAAGTTTACCCATCTACTAGGACTTAAAGGCAAACCTTGCACCCTTATTCAAGGTGCAAACCGCCTAACCTCAACGAGGACGACTTATAAAGAGTAAAATTACTCACTGCCCAACGGGTTTTCCACCTTTCCTATAAATAGGACCAATCCAGTCCGGTCGTCACTGATGACAAATATAAATGGCTTGTCTAAATAGAACTCGGGGGGGGCGTTTTCCTTGGGTAAGGCAGCTCCCATTAAAGCTACTGATGTGAGGGCGGCAGCTTCGGTACCCTCCTCATCCACACTGATAAAGCATTCCTGGGATATATCGCTGACAAATAGGTTGAAGTCCCCGGACCGGTCCGCAATCCCCGTAAAATCCGCGCTTCTGTTGTCAAAGGCGGTGACCATTCCCATGTTTTTCAGGTGACTGCCCAGTTCGTTTTTCTGCTTGAAGCTGAATTTGGGGAATTTTATTTTTACTTTCATATTCTCTGAGTTGCTGTATGCTTTTTGAATATCGGCATAATTAAGATTACGGGCATATTCATCAGTACTGTCCTTCGGAAGTATGACCAGCATATTGCAGCCGTGATAGTTGAACTTGCCGGCCTGGATTTGCTCATCTTCGTAATAACCAATCTGTTTTTCAGCATTCATCATATCTACCTTGACAGTATTACCGTTGTTCAAATGGAAATCTTCCTTTTGCGTTTTGGATTTATCAAACGGGCTTTGCCACTTTCCCTTAAAGTACAGGGAATTAAATGCAATCATGGCTGTCCCGGGCTCAACTTTGGATAAATAGTTTCGTATCCTGCCGTGAGTTTTGTCTTCAATCCAACGGTTCATGGCACTTATACAGATATCATTCGCAAAATTGACATTGTATGCTTCGGCACCGTAATAGGTATTGGAGTCTTTTAAAAAGATGTCTTTTACCTGGAGATTTTCCTGTATCCATAAAGAATTGGCGAGTTCTACAAGGGTGGTTTTATTACCGTTTTCCTTATAGCCCAAATTCATGAGGTAATTGATGGTATTGCAGTATTTTTCATTCACTTCCGCAGTGGAAAGCCTCTCCGGATTGATGATTGCATCTATTTCATCACGGGTTTTGCCGGCCGCTCCATTCTCAAGAACGGCAAGTATGGTAGAGAAACTGACAGGGGAGAAGATAGTGTTTTCCCCCTCGCTTTCCGCAGATATTTTTTGTAGGAGCTGAATACCTGCCGTGTTGGATGCCATGTATAGCTTATCTTCATTGGATATGCTGGGATTTTCTATTCTTTTAAGCTCAGCCTGCTTTTTGAATTGTATGTTAGTTGAAGAATTGCCGCATCCGGTAAAAATAAATATCATTGCCAGCAGCAGCCCCAGTAATTTTGTTGCCTTCATCCTCTTCACCTCTCTGCATTTATCTGTAACGTCTGTAATATATCAGTTTAATATGCCTCTATATTTTAGACGGTGTTAAGAACTAACTAGTTCACCAAAAACAACCATAATATACTACAATATACTACCCCTTGGGAATATTACTAAATAAAAACTTCCTGTGGTAAGGCGTCCGGAAAATTATCGGTAAATATTGATGTTTATCTTAAATACAGAACTTTATCAACACTATATTCGTCTTAATTTCAGATAACTGATCAGTTAGTGTTATCT
>MVQK01000045.1 GCA_002067515.1 Pelotomaculum sp. PtaB.Bin013
CTGTTTTTTTATTCTTATAAAAAAGCTCGTATAACATTTCACCGACATTTATCGGAGCTGCCGACAGGCTGCAGTGTTTTAACAGACCCCCGGCCCAAAACTCAATATCCGCCCAATATACAAACTTTTCATCAGCGCTTTCTAAAATAAAAAATAAATCATCAGTCAATGCTAAACCCAATTGGCTAATCTGCAATAGGTCGCGAGCCTGTTCAGTCCACACTTCTGCGGATATTGACCACAGCTCCATGATTTCCGATAACTTCTGAACGGTTTCCGATAGTGCGCGTAATAGGTTTATTAGCTCCCCACCTATAGATATTGCCGTCCTATATCCATTATCATTAACAGGCAACCGTAAAGTTGAGCGGTAGAATTTATTATTGATGTTACTACCGTTCAATTTGTTCGCGGCAAGTTCACCAAGTGTCTGGAAGAAGAGACGTGCGTTCTCAACCGTTTCCAACCTGATTTGTAACGCTGTTCTTAGCGCTTGTTCCCAATGCTCACGATCACCCGGTGGGATGATTTCCGCTAGCTTATTCAATGCTTTTCCTGTCATGCTAAGCCAGCGGTTCAACATACTTTGGGTAACTTGCCTGCCAAGGTGGTTGGTGGCCGAATCTTCCAGGTGATGGGCCTCATCTATGATTAGCGGTCCGTAAGCCGGTAGCACACGGTTTTCATTTCTGATATCTAAAAACAGCAAGGAATGGTTTGTGATAATCAAGTCTGCTTCTTCAACCGCTTTTCTCGCTTTATTGATAAAACAGTCCATCCGGTAGCGGCATCTCGTTCCAAGACAGCTTTCCGCATCTCCACAGATTGTAAGCCAGTAATCCCCCTCACCGGGAGTGGTGTTCAGTTCAGTCCTGTCCCCGGATTTTGTTGATGCCAACCAGGTCAGAACCCTGGCGAAAAACGCCGCTTCATCCGGCTGATGCAAACTGTTTAAAGCATTAAACCAGCGGCGCAGGCAAATATAATTCTGACGTCCTTTAGCCAAAGACGCGCGAAACCGCTGATTTATCACTCCGGCCAGTACCGGAATGTCCTTTAGCCAGAGTTGCTCCTGGAGATTGATGGTATTAGTGGCCACCAGCACCCTTTCCCTGTTCTTCAGGCTCCATAACACCGCCGGAATCAAGTAAGCTATCGACTTGCCTACCCCGGTTCCCGCCTCAAGCATCAGATATTTCTCTTCGTTAAAAGCCCTGGCAACCTCTCCGACCATTGCTTCCTGCTGAGGGCGGTATTCATAACCGGAAATAGCTTTTAACAGCGGTCCTTCTTTTCCGACAAGCGAGGCAAGGTAAACCGGGTCGAGCAAATGTCTTTCCTGCTCATTTTGCTTGTCCCGATGGTTCGTTTCTTCACTAACCTTGTCATCTTTGCGCCAATAAGGGCTGGCTGATATTTTCTTGTCTGGGAACACTTTCAGCAGTTCCTTAACCATTTCACCAGCAAAACCTTGCCAATTTGAACGTGCCTCAGCCAGGAGTTTAGTCAATTGAGTCAGAACATTTATATCAATCTCCCGAAACTTTTGGATCAATACGGTTAATAGGTGCGCTGTGGCAATAGCGTCATCCAACGCCCTATGGCCGTTCTCAAATTCGATATCCAAAAACCGGCATAGGGCACCTAACCGAAAGCTATTTGAGTCCGGCACAACAAGACGGGCTAGTTCCAGAGTATCATAAGATGGGTTGCGTAACGGCTCGCCTCGCGCGGCGGCCAGAAATCCAAGGTCGAAATCAATATTATGCCCTGCTATTGCGCTGTCTTGAATGAAGTCCAGCGCTTCCGGCAGCACTTCGGACAATACGGGCGCACCGGCTAAATCCTGGTCGTTAAGACCGGTCAACCTTTTTATTTTTATGTTGAGTGGTTGGTTGGGGTTGACTAAGGCATGAAACTTTCCTGATATTTGCCCATCTTCCAACCGCACTAAACCAATTTCTATTATTTTATCCGCAAAAGGACTCAGTCCCGTAGTTTCCAAATCACATATGACAAAACTGTTGACCATTACTAGTCTCCTATCAAATTTAAAAAAGCAGGCTTTTAAACCCAAAGCCTGTAACTGTTTGAGTATTCAGGAGTCAGGAGTCAGTATTCAGAATAAATAATATAGCCGTATCAAAGAATCTTCTTAAAAAATGACAACAACAAGCACGAACATGTGCGTCTTCTACCATACCAGTACATATTCAGATACTCTCGCCGGTCTCTCATTCTGACTCCTGAATTCTGACTCCTGACTCCTAAGCAATTACGATTTATCTTTCTATTTTGTTTGTCCATTTCCCTCAAGGTATTTTTCAGCCGCCACTGCGGCGACCGCACCATCTGATACTGCGGTCACTACCTGGCGCAACATCTTTTTGCGCACATCACCTGCCGCATATATACCCGGATATGAAGTACGCATATTTTCATCAGTGACAATATATCCATTTTCATCCAGGTTAACCAACCCTTTGACTATGCCGGATACAGGTATGTTCCCCACATAGATAAATGCGCCGTCGACAGGAAGGAGTTTCTTCGCGTTATCACGGACATCTCTGGTCAACACGGACTTAACTGAATCGGTCCCATGAATTTCATCAACTACGTTATGCCAAACAAACTCAATCTTTGAGTTTTCAAAAGCTTTCTTTTGAACAACTTTCGTAGCTCTTAATTCACCGCGTCGGTGGACAATAAAAACTTTTTCCGCAAACTTGGTCAAGTAAACAGCTTCCTCAACAGCGGCATCTCCGCCACCAACCACGGCAACTCTTTTGCCTCGGAAAAATGGGCCGTCACAAGTAGCGCAATATGAAACGCCCCTTCCGGTAAGTTCAACTTCCCCCTTCACGTTTAAACGCTGAGGCTGAACACCTGTGGCTATAATCACGGCGCCGGCTGTTATATCCCCTTGCCCGGTTACTACAATCAACTTATTGCCGGCTGGTTTCAAGCCTTCCACTTCAGCCGATCTAATCTCCAGGCCGAAACGGCGTGCCTGGCTCTCCATCCTGGCCATCAACTCAAAGCCACCGATACTATCAGCAAAACCCGGATAGTTTTCAATAGATTCCGTGTTCATTACCAGACCACCCGGCATTGCCCTTTCCAACATGACGGCTTCCAGAGCTGCTCTGGAAGCATAAATACCTGCTGACAGGCCGGCAGGTCCGCCGCCAATAATAATCAAGTCTTTCGATTCCAAAAAAACGCCTCCCAGTAAGTTTTCAACCTTTTCAATAATCTTATCCTATCGGCAAGAATCCAGTCAACAAATTTGCATGTATCGTCTGGAAATTTCAAGTATATTTTACTTAAGCACAGGAATTTCCATATAAACAACGAAACTAAATATAACATATTTTAATGGAGGTCTTTGCATGCATAAGGTACTGGGAATTAATTGTTCCTGCCGGCGTTACGGAAACTCAGACGTTCTGTTGCAGGAAGCGTTATTAAGCGCCCGGGAGAGCGGCACGGAAGTTGAATACCTGCGCTTATCCGATTATAATATCAAACAGTGCCGCGGTTGCTTGTCCTGCGTATTTACCGGCAGATGTGTGATAAAAGATGATGATATGCCGTTCCTATGGGACAAAATGAAAACCTCCGACGGGCTTTTGGTATCGGCGCCGACTTATGTTTTTAGTCCGGCAGGCATTGTGAAAATGGTCATTGACAGAGCTTTCATCTGTGCGAAAGACTTAGATGATGTTTTTGGACGCAACAGGGTCGCGGCAATAATTAGTGTGGCCGGCAACAGCGAGTGGAACCCGCTAGGCGTGGAAAACCTAAATGTCTTACCCCTGGCATACGGATACCGTATTGTTGATTATTTGGAGGCATATGCAACCGGCCCTGGAGAAGTTCTCCTTGATGAAAAAAACATAAACGGGGCAAAGCGCTTGGGCGTAACTGTCGCTGCTGAACTGCAGGGAAAGAGCAATAGAAAAAATCCGGAGCCCGGACAATGCCCGGTTTGTTACAGCAAATCATTTCATTTTTCCGGTTCAGGCGAAGTGATGTGCTGCACTTGCGGTATAAATGGGAGAGTTTCACTCAGTGAAGGCAAATGGACATTAACAACAACCCCGGACGACATACAAAACCACTTTTTCTCGTATAAACACCGCCGTGAACACCTGGACAACTGGATAATTCCATCAAAAGACAAATTCCTCGCAAACAGGGAAGCTATCAAGGAACGATTGCGCAAGTACAAGGAAGTCGTATGGTAGTAACGACTAAAATTATTAGTGCCTTTAGTTTATATAGACAAGAGCAATATTAAAATGGTATAATTAGGAAAATAGTGATTAAATGAGGAGGCATCCTAAATGGATGACAACGGTAATCAAGTTATAATAGATGAAGGTGGTTCCGGCACGATTAAAATTTCTGAGGATGTTGTAAAAATAATTGCCGGCTTGGCCGCCACGGAAGTAGAAGGTGTATCCGGAATGAGTGGGGGCCTTGCCGGAGGTATTGCTGAAAAGCTGGGCCATAAGAATATGTCTAAAGGTGTGAAAGCTGAAGTAGGCGAAAAGGAAGCTACAATTGATATACATGTAATTGTTGAATATGGATGCCGTATTCAAGAAGTCGCCTACCAAATACAAACAAAAGTTAGAAACGCTGTTGAAAGTATGACAGGCTTAAAAGTTTTAAGTGTTAACGTTAACGTGCAAGGAGTATCTTTTGGACCTGACAATAAAGAGGAAGATGGTAAAATCAAGTAAATTATACCGTTTTTATGCATATAATATTTTATCTGTTTCAATCATAATAGCGCACTCTAAACGTTTCTTTTGCATCGCACAAAACATTTCCTCCGGTTTTATAATGTCTCCGTATGCATAGTAAGAATTTGCATGGCAACCACCTGAGCAGTATAGTTTTGCCCAGCAACCGCGGCATTCTTCTTTAGTTAATATGTTAATCTTTCTAAATCTTTCACGTAGTACATTGTTTTTTATGCCTGTGTCAAGGTTGCCTATCATGAATTCATGCTTCCCAACAAACTGGTGGCAGGGATAAAGGTCTCCCTCTGGTGTAACGGCGAGGTATTCAGTGCCTGCACCGCAAGCTGCAATTCTCTTATACAAACAGGGACCCTTTGATTGTATCATTCCAGAATTCCGGTTCGCACTGGCGGGTTACGGTGCAGGTAACTGTTTCCAACGGTCTTCCTTCAAGACGTCGTTTTATCCTAAGGGCACTCGCCAGGATCCTGGTTTCTTTGTCACCTCCGGTTAGGTATACAGTGACACAACCAGCACAGCCAACCAGTAATACCTTGTCATATTTTTCAACATACCTGGCAATTTCAACAACTGGTTTTTGTTCAGCAACTATCATATTAACCTTCTTTAAATTCTCAAATAACATTATTGTTATCTTTTATAACAAGTTTATCTGTGCAGTAATAATTAGCTATTATAGACGCGATGCTATTGAGTCAAATTTTCAGGGATAAAATTGGCAAAAAGGTTGCGCTCATACTCCTCAATCTTACCATGATCGCAGAGTTTTGAAAAATTGGGGTCTACCGGCAAGCCGCCAATATACGGTATCTGAAATTTCCGGGCAATTTCTTCACCCTGACTAGGTCCAAACAATTGAAATATCTCGCCACAATGAGGACAAACGGCGCCACTCATATTTTCAACCAGGCCAAGGATGGGAATATTCATATATTGGGCCATTTTTATTGCCTTGCTCACAATCATGACGGCAAGATCTTGCGGCGAAGATACAACGATCAGCCCGTTGAGAGGCAGGGATTGCATTACAGTCAAAGGAACGTCGCCAGTGCCGGGCGGCAAGTCAACAAACCTGATCATTTACATCTAAGGCTTCCATAATCGGCTTGCCCTTAACCAGTTCGCTGAAAACGCTGGAAGTAGCAATAGCTGCCGGGCAGCCATGTACTTCATATTTTATGTCTTTTAATTGATCACCGTCGACTTTAATGTATATCTTTACGTAATCGCTGCATGAGGGATTACCCGCCATCCCAATTCCATCAGCATTCTCAATTTTTCCAACATTGCTCTGATTCATAAAATGGCTCATTAATATCTCATTATCATAGACGCTGATTTCCATAATTTTGTACTCCTCCATGGATTATGGTCATAAGTTCATACGCATTATAGACCTCACCTACATAAATAATCAATATCAATATATAATATTCCTAAGTTTATTTATTGAAATTATTTATGTGTTAATAACCTATATTTAGTTCAATTATATTTTGAATTACATCTATTTACCTAAAGCTAAATTAATTTCTTAAATCATAAAAATACCTTTCAATTATTTTAATAAATATGTCATATTAATTTTATAAATCCTACTTGCAACCACATAATAAACTTATAAATCATATCTACAAGTGACGGTTATTAAAATGTCTACCGGGGATAAAGAGAAGCCAATGTTAAATATTGGCATACTGTCACAGATATTACTTAAAGTTCACCCTGAAACACTGCGTATATGGGAAAAAATAATATTATCGTGAGACAGTTTATAAGTCTAAGCCTTGCTGGATGGAAGATGAATCATATTGCATAGGGATTCAGGATCAGGTTGACCTTTGAATAATAAGGCCAGGATACATTATACATGCTATCCTGGCTTTTATTTGCATGATTAATATTATTATTCGATTAACTTATTGGAAACAAATTAACTATAAATAAATTTTATCAATGAAATAAAAGGATTATGCGCCGTGTAATTGAATAAATACTTAAATCTTAAACAAGAAAGGGGTGACTTTATGTGGTAATAGTAGTTATTAATTAAAGTAATTTTAATTTACTATGAAAGAAAGGAGTTTTATTGGTTGAATAATAAAGTTTCTATAATTATTACCGGTGCAATCGTCGGGGCGCTAGCTATATTGCTGGTTAAGTTGGGAAATCCTCAAAATATGGGTATATGTATAGCATGTTTCTTGCGCGATATCACTGGCGCTCTTGGATTACAACAGGTTAACACAGTTCAATACATTCGGCCTGAAATTTTAGGCTTGGTTATAGGCGCCTTCGCAACGTCCGTTATTTCAAAAGATTTTCGTGTTTGGGGCGGCTCAAGCACGTTTACCAGGTTTATCTTAGGTTTCTTTGTCATGTTTGGTATGCTCGTTTTTTTAGGATGTCCATTGAGAATGATTCTAAGAATGTCGGCTGGTGACTTAAACGCCCTGGTGGGTTTACTTGGTCTGGTTGCTGGGGTGTCTTTGGGTACAGTTTTTCTAAGAAAAGGTTTTACACTTGGCCAGGCAGTTATTCAGAATAAGTCAAATGGTTATATGTTTCCCGCAGTTATTTTAATTTTGCTTATTCTATTGCTGGCAGCGCCTGCGTTTATCTATTTTAGTCAACAAGGGCCGGGCTCAATGCACGCACCCTTGGCTATATCACTCGGCGCTGGGATCATTATCGGTGTGCTTGCCCAGCGCACCAGGCTATGTTTAATTGGCGGAATCAGGGATTTGATATTGTTCAAGGAACTTTATATGCTCTATGGTTTTATAGCAATCTTTGTTGTAGCCCTAGTCGGCAACATCTTAATGGGAAATTTTCATTTAGGTCTTGCAGGTCAGCCAATAGCTCATAATGATGGCTTATGGAACTTTCTTGGTATGGCTTTGGGTGGTTTTGGCTGTGTCCTATTGGGAGGCTGTCCGCTTCGTCAGCTAATCGCAGCATCGGAGGGTAACACTGACTCTGCCGTAACGATCACCGGGTTGCTATTAGGTGCCGCATTCGCTCACAACTTTGGCTTAGCCGCCGGTACCAAAGGAGTTCCTGTACCTGGACAGGTTGCAGTTGTAATAGGTCTTATTGTGGTTGGAGCAATTGCTTTCTTTAATGTTTATTTTAATATTAAAACACAAAAATCATCCCGACGGGAGGTGCCTTTTAATGACGGAAATAAAGGATGCGAGGGGTCTAGCTTGTCCTGAGCCCGTATTAATGGTAAAAAATGAAATTGATAAGCTGGGCGGCAGAGGAACAATCAAGGTATTAGTGAATACAGTTGCCGCTAAAGAAAATATCTCAAGATTGGCAAAAAATCAACAATGGTCTATAACTATTATAGAAGAAGGGGAAGATTGGTTGATAACACTAAGCAAATAGGAAATGTTCATTAACCTCCGGGCGTGTAACAGGTTGTTGCTATGTATTCCTCCGGGAAAACCCAAATTTATGGATAGCTTAACTAAAAGTGAGCGCAGTAAATAAGTCATCGGTAAGGCCTTACTGAAAGCATGGATTAAAGTCGGTTGCATTAAGCAAAGCTCCTAATATGCAACCACCTTTTTATAATTCACTTGTTATTTTTGTTTTTTCTTCAACTTCTAATTCAATATTTTTATTAGCCTATTAGATACTCCTACAGAGTGCCATCGATTTTAAGTTTAATCGTTAAGCATATCAAAAATTACTGTTCCACTTTTCCCGGAAAACAATTTCATTGATTTTTTTCCTTGGGCGGGGGCTCGACTCCTGATCAGGGTAGCCAAGGGGGGTCATGGCGACTACCCGCCAGCCAACCGGTATTGCCAAAGCAGACTTTACAATGTTTTCATCAAACACACCAATCCAGCATGTTCCCAACCCCTCGGCAGAAGCGGCGAGAACCAAGTGCTCCATGGCAATGCCAGAGTCCACTAAATAGTAATAACGATCTCCCATTACACCCGATGACTGCGGATCAGCGCAGAGAACTATTGCCACTGGAGCTGTGGCAATAGCTTTTTTCCCCGGGTTGGCGTCTGGTATCGCTGTCAATATTCCGTTTTTACTTTCTTCACTGCATACTACGATAAAACGCCAGCACTGAAGATTCTTCCACGAAGGAGCCAAGCGGGCCGCCTCCAAAACACGCTTCACCAAACCTTCACCGACCGCATCGGGCTTATATAACTGCGAATACTCCTTCTCGCTTTTATCAATTCGTAAATATCCATTTGGAACCTCCCATAAAAATAAGCATCATTATAAAATAAATTCAGGATATCACTTTAGTTAGGCAATATCCTGAATATGATATTATCTTACATTTATTATCAATAATTGTCCACTATCATTTCTGCCTTTTTCAGCCAATTATTAAGAACAAACTCACCTTCAAGCGATTCTTTGGATGGCAAGATGCTTGCTCATCGCTTCCTGGAATAAATGAATATACTCAACCCCAGATCTTGCCCAGGAAAAATCCAGTTCCATCGCGTTTATTACCAGCCTTTGCCAATCATCTGAGTGTTCCCGGTATAGTTTAAGCGCCCTGTTTAGTGCATCCAAAAGCATCATACCCGAATACTCGGTAAAGCCAAAACCATTGCCCGAACCGTTAGCAGGGTTATAATCACTCACCGTGTCGGCTAGACCGCCTGTAAAACGTACAATGGGAATCGTTCCATACCTGAGGCTGATCAACTGTCCAAGACCACACGGTTCAAATCGCGAAGGCATCAGGAACATATCCGCCCCGGCATAAATACGCTGAGCCAATATAGCGTTGAACCCGATAGATAAACCCATCTTTTCCGGGTAGCGGGATTTAATTGTTTCAAACAATTTTTCATAATAAGGTTCGCCGCTGCCCAATACTACAAACTGGATATCATCAATCATTACCTTGTCGATTATTTCTGCTATTAAATCTAATCCCTTTTGATCCACCAGGCGGGAAATCAGCCCGATAACCGGAACATCCCTGACAGGAAGGCCCAGTTCCCTTTGCATGGCAAACTTGTTTTCTTTTTTATTCGCTATACTGTACTGGTCGTAATTGCGGTGAATCCGCGGATCTGTCCGCGGGTTAAATTCATGGTAATTAATGCCGTTAACAATACCATAAAGGTCCGCGGAACGTTTCCGCAGCAGGCCATCCATACGCTCGCCAAACTCAGGACGCTGAATCTCCGCCGCGTAAGTCCGGCTGACGGTATTAATCACATCTGAGTACACAATTCCCGCTTTCATAAAACTGACCGTACCGTAAAACTCCAGCCGTTCCGGGTGAAAATACTCCTCGCCCAATCCCAGGATTTGCAGCGCATCTTTTGAGAAATTGCCCTGGTACTGCAGATTATGGATTGTAAATACTGTAGCTATACGGTTGTAAAACGTGTTACGCAGATAATGTGTTTTTAAAAACAAGGGGATTGGCCCGCTCTGCCAGTCATTGCAGTGAATAACATCAGGCTGCCATTCCAGTTTCGGCAGCATCTCCAGCAAAGCCCTGCAGAAAAAGGCGAACCGCTCCGCTTCATCATCAAACATATACATGCGATCACGGTAGAAGTAATGATAATTATCCACCATATATACTGGTATTGTCTTGCGTTCACCTTGATAATGCGCTTCAATAGAACTTTCCCTGATAATAGCGGTTTCATAACGATTTTTGAAAGGAACCGGGAAGTCCATTTTATAGGTGTCCCCTTCTATTTGCCGGTAGCGCGGCATAGCTACCCGGACATCGTTGCCCAAGTTATCGTTGCCCACTGTGGCCAGAGCCTTTGGCAGAGAACCGGCGACATCAGCCAGCCCGCCTGTTTTCGCAAAAGGAACAACTTCGGAAGAAACAAGCAGAATTTTCAGAGGACGGTCAAACATAATGATACACCTCCTGGTTAGACCTTTCATGCAGGGGATAGAACTCCTCCGTATCCCTGAGGGCCTGCGCGGCCATTTCCGGTGGAGTGGGGTTAATAAAATATCCCGTTCCCAGTTCGAAACCGGCCATTATAGTAAGGCGCGGCATTATCTCTAAATGCCAGTGGTAATACCCTTCCTCACGAATGTTCACCGGAGAAGTGTGAAGAACCATGTTATACGGGATATTTTTTATCATTACGGAAATTTTGCGCAAAGTCGTCCTTAAAATACCGGCCAGGTCCCTTACCATCTCTTCACGAATTTGCCCAAAATCGTATTGGTGTTCCTTGGGTATTATCCATGTTTCGAAAGGAAAACGGGAGGCAAAGGGATTAAAACTTAAAAAATTTTCACTTTCAACAACAACTCTGTACTGTTCAGCTATTTCCTGACTGACTA
>MVQK01000046.1 GCA_002067515.1 Pelotomaculum sp. PtaB.Bin013
CTTGGCTGATTGGCAAAACAACTCTCACGCCATTGACGGTGAGAATCCCACCGTCAAATTACGTGAGAAGCAACACTAGCCATGGTTGGACTGAAACCTGAAATTATTGAGGATGTATGGACTGATCTGGGTATGGATGTCGCTCCGGCAGTTGGTCCTTGTGTCCATTATGTAAAAGCATGCCCGGGTACTGAAACTTGCAGATTCGGCGTGAAAGATTCACTAGGCTTGGGTATGCGATTAGAAAAGCTGCTGGTAGGTATGAAAATGCCGGGAAAAATAAAAATCGGGGTTTCAGGATGCCCGAATAACTGCGGTGAAGGTTATGTCCGCGATATTGGCCTGTTTGGGAAATCGAAAGGCTGGACATTAATTATCGGCGGCACCTCTGGAAGAAAACCGCGCATCGGAGACGTAATTGCCGAATAACTGACCGACGACCAAGCGGTGGACTGACCCAGAAGTGCCTGGAGTACTATAAAAACAACGCCAACCCTAAAGAAAGGACAGCCAGGTTAATCGAAAGGATAGGTATCGAAGCATTTAAAAATGCTGTTCTCGTATAAACGAAAAATGGGGCGCCTTTAGCAATTACCCCTCAAAAAAGCAGGCCGCTGGTCTCTCTTCCAGGTCGCCAACCAGGAAGCGTTTCGCCGGCCTGCTTAAAGTCCTTATGAATAATTCTTCTCTATATAGCTTTGTAGACATTCTTTTATTTTTGTTCTCATCTCAGGCTCACATCTACATTGCCTAATTAAAACTGCTTGACATCCTTGTTCATACCCAAGTTTATATGAACCATCTTTGTTTTGTTTCACCCTAAAATAATAAGTAAACTCTCTATTTTTTTTATTGCAAAAGATTTTGATAGAGTCATAATATGTCCTCCCTGTGATGTCCAAACCCCATATTCCTCCAAACCATTATTAGTATTACCATTAATTTCTATGGCAGAAGAGATTATTCCTTGACAAAAATTCCGACAGATTAATACAGAGAAGCAGTGAACTATCTACTTCATAATCATTACTGGCTACTATTTCTCGCGTTGGCTTGGTTTCTTATGGTTGGCTCAATGGTTTGGTTTCATTTAATCTCAGGTGTTGCGTTCGGATCATAAGGATTTGTTCTTATTGCAAGTGAGAATAAATAGGGATAATCTTTGCTCAAATGCTTCATATATTGTAACCATTCTGTAATCAAGAAAATATAGGCTCTTTTCATATCATTCGAGAGATGTTCGGTATCAGCGCTTGATAGCTGTCTTAAGTTCTGTCTGACAATTAATTCCTCGGTCAGGTGAAAAACCGCCCAAAGGAGTTCTGAGAAGGACTCATGTTCCAGCAAGTTAGGGTTTTCTAAAAGGCGTAGCAGAAAACCCCTTTTTTCTATTAAATAAACGTGTAAATATTCCAGATTACCACAATGAATTTTTATATTATAATTATGATTTTTGATATATACACCTGCGTTATTAAAATCTTTATTGGACCAATTGTTATCGATAATTAATTTTCTTACAAGCTCCTGTGAATGCGAATCAAACTCTGTGAAAACTTTTAAAAGCCGGTTTCCTACTTCACTAAAAAAAGCACCTATTACCATATTCAGTTTTTTAAGCATAATACGTTTTTCTCTTTCATCCAGTAATCTATGTAATATTATTGTGACTAATAAAACTTCAATGGGTAAAAAAGCAAGATCCCCAATTAAGTGTTTAATAATATAATAAGCATCGCTAAAGATTAAATAATGAATGAAATAAAGAGATAAAGATAAAAAAAACAACAATAAACTCAATCTTATGGTCCAATAACGTTTCAAGTAGAATCAACCTTCCCATAAAATAAATCTTATTTACTATAAAGAGTGTATATTATTTTATTCAGTAGTAGGTTAATATGCCATATAATGTCAATACTTTTATAAACGAAACTGACATATACTTTACCCTCACGGGGGACTTGGAAATGACCTGCTTTTGATTTGTAAAATTTTTCGGGATATCACTTGAGGCTGTGGCAGGGGCGGACAGCAAGAGCCGAGGTTTTTGCAATTAAAAAAGACCGTTAATTTTCGGTCTTTTTTAATCGGATTTTCTCCGTACACAGCTTTATTCATTAACAGAATCCATTATATCACCGGCCTGTATCTGGTCGACAACATCCGTTCCCATTATTACCTTGCCAAAAACGGCATATTGTCCGTCCAGCCAAGGAGCATCTTTTTTAAGTATATAAAATTGAGAGCCGGCTGAATCAGGTATTAAAAACCTGCATTAATAAACAGGATTATAATCCCATGCGCAGAAGAATAGGGTTATTTTTTAATGTTCACATAATGTTCACAAAACTAATATAAAAAACACATAAAATTGAAACGAAACAGTAATAATTAAATGTTATTATTAAAAGGAACATTTTAAATATTCCCGGGTTTAAACAAAGATAAATCAAACCCGGTTGACATAATAATCCTCCAAAACAAGCAATCTCTCCTTCCGCCATCAGGCGGTATATTTTTTTTCAAACTCAACCATCCGGTTAGTGTTACTTTTTGTACCCCAAAAGGCTTGATGTTCTTTCTTGCTCATGTAACTTTATTGTAAAGTTTTGAATATTCTAATAGCAAAAATATACAGCAAGGAGAATAGCTATGAGCGGGATAACAGATTGGTTGCTTTGTCTTACAGTTGCATGGGGTGTAATTTGGAAGGCATTAACCTTATGGCAAGTAACCCATCATCACTAATATTCTCCACCCCCGGAATCCTACTTTGGCCGCTGTTTCCCGGAAATATCTATTCAAGAATCTTTTCTAAACATCCTTAGATCAGCAATACTGTACTGCTCCAGCGGCTTCCTACTGTGCGTCATTAGTGACGCTATGACAGCCTCAGGCATTCTCCCTATCACTAGCACCTATGGGGCAGGTAAAATTATTGCCTCTCTTATTAGAAAAAAGTACAGCAGCAAGAAAGTATAAATGCTGGCAAAATCGATACATAATTACATGACTAGGATAATTTATGATCCCCTACACGTACTATGGTTACTACCTGATTATCATTATCCACATCAAAATATGCCCGGGCTCCTCTGGACAAGCGGATCGAAAACCTGGTACCACCCAGATTTTCATATTCCGCATCGCCAATCTGCTCAGCTGCTTCCCGCGGGTGCATTCCATCATTATTTATCGCATTTTGAAACTCGTCAAATTTATCTTGTTCCGCTTTTGTCATTTCTACAAATACAGCATTTTCTTTATTTAGGGTCCATACAGCTTGAACAGGAGTTTTTTCCTCCACAGGTGATTCTGCTACTTTCCACTTTGCCTGCAATAATAAATGATTGGCGTTTTGATAGCGTAAATCATTGCCATTAGCCTCAATTTTTGTTTGAAGCGCCTTCTCTCCCATTACATCTGCTTCATTTTCCAATTCCGGTTCATCGTTAACAAGTAGTCCTGCCGCCTGTGTCGTCGGTTGAACGCGCCCCTGCTTCTGTTGTACCGCGTGCCATGCTTCGTGCGGCAAATGCTGTTCCTGTCCGGGTGCGATGAAAATATCACTCCCTTGCGTATACGCGAGGGCCCCTACCCGCGGTGGCTTGTCTGAGTTGCGGTGCACATGGACATCCGAAAGATCCAAACCGGAAAGCGTTTCGATACCTGCTTTAAGATGATCGGGCATACCGGTATTATTATCCTGACGCTGACTTCCTGCCATTTGGACTGCGTCTTCGTCCTCCATTGGCAAGTCGCTATCAATGGATTCAACTCGTTGGACCGGCTGAAGAAATTGCTGTTTCAAGAACTGTGCAACAGCGTGGTTACCGATGATACGCTGGAGTTGTAATATATTTGCCGGCGTTAAAACTAAACCGGAATTGGCAACAGCATCATGTAAAAGATTTTTCTCATTTAATGATTCTTTTTCAATATTTTTTGTCTTATGTTTTTCCGGTGATATATCATGCTTATTATTAAAATCTGTTTTTGGCAATTGTGTTAACATGCCTCTTTCCTCCCTATAAAAGCCGCCAACGCACAGCTAAAGCTTCCATGTTATTAGTGATTATGTCAATTAAATATTTTTCTTATATATTAACATATATGAATGGTGAAATGTATCATGACATGAAACTATTGTAAAGATAGCCACTCATCACACCTGAAACGAAGAGTGGCTATTATTATTAGTGGTTAATTATTTTTTTGGTTAATAGTAAATAAATATTTACCAATACACCTACTTATTATATAATGTTTTTATTGTTAACAACTTTTGTATTTATGGGAGGTGTTATAAATAGGTAAATTGGAAAACGTAGCCGGTGACTTCCTGGCACTTATGGCCTTTATACGTGATAAATTCATCAGGCCGGTTGAGCTGATTACACGCTCCCGGATAAGCCACGTTCAATTTTATGCGATATCTGTGCTGCGGCGGAGCGGCTCTCTTTCAATGTCGGAATTGGCCGGTGAGATGCACATATCAAAACAGCAGCTTACTCCTCTCGTCTACAAGCTTATCGACAACGGTTTATTGGCCAGAAAAACAGATGAAAAAGACCGGCGGATCGTCCGCATAGAGGTGACAGAGATTGGCAGACACATGTATGAGGAAATACTGGTGGAAATAAAACTGGCTCTTATCAAAAAGCTTGGAACGCTTCCCGAAATGGAATTGAATGAACTGGAGCATATGCTGAAGAGAACCTATGAGATCATGAAAAGCATTTACTAGATTATAATCAGGCCGCTGTACCAAGAATTCAAAATCTTTTAAGGTGGTTTATTGAATGAAGAAACTAAAAATAGTTTTGCTGATACTGGCAGTGTTGATCCTTATCGCTGGAGGGACTGGGATATCCTACTACGTATATGAAAGCACTAACTTCTTCTCCACGGAAAACGCCCAAATAACTTCCGATATTATTACACTGACACCGGAAGTCACCGGCAAAGTAAAAAGCTGGGACGTTAAAGAAGGGGATTATGTAAAAGCGGGACAGGTAATTGGAAAGCAAGATGTCGGCATGTTGGTCACTAGTTCTGCGATGAACCCCCAGACATTATCCAGCACGGCGGATTCGATCATCTCGAAAGCGGATATCAAAGCTCCGATCGACGGCAAGATCGTCCAGTCTAATGTCGTTAAAGGTGAAGTCATTTCACCCGGCATGGAAATTGCAACGGTGGCTGACACTTCACACATATACATTAAGGCAAACATTGAAGAAACGGATATTATCAAGATTAAACCGGGTCAAAAAGTCGATATAAAGATTGATGCCTATCCCCGCAAGTCCTTCGAAGGTTATGTTGAGAGCATCGGTCAGGCTACGCAGTCGGCATTCAGTCAATTCCCATCACTCAACACAAGCGGAACTTTCTCAAAAGTCACACAGCTAATCCCTGTGAAAATAGCCATCACTAATATTAATGACCTGACTCTCATGCTGGGAATGAACGCGACAGTTAAAATACATGTCAGACAGTGAAAGGAGGTTCTATAAATGCATAAAAGAATCAGCAAATCTCTTGCGATTTTCTTGGCGCTGCTTCTATTGTTCGCCGTCTCCGGATGCGCTGAACAGAAAACAAATAACCCAACGACCGTAACGACGGCGGTAGCCGATAATCAGGAATTGGAAACAACCCTGGAACTAAGTGGCGTCCTGGTGCCTGCGCAAACGGTTGATCTATCAAGTAAAATTTCAGGGCAGGTAACTAACCTGGGCTTTAATGTCGGCAGCGCCGTCAAAGCGGGTGACGTCCTTATACAGTTGGATACGGAAGCGTTAAAAGCCCAGCTTATGCAAGCGGAAGCCGGTTTGCAGTCAGCCGAGGCAGCGGCGCAGTCAGTGCAAAATCAAGCTTCATTAGCAAAAATAAACCTGGATGCGGCGCAAAAACTATACGAAAGAACAAAATCCCTTTACGAGGCGGGCGCGGTATCCCAGAGCCAAATGGACGATACCACTGACAAATTGAATATCGCCAAAAACCAGTCTGAGAATGCATCCGGCCCCGCCCAAAACCAGGCTCAAGCCGCAATCAACACAGCTCAGGCAAATATAAAAAATCTCCAGGTACAGATTGACAACGCCACTATCAGAAGTCCGTTAGACGGGATAGTAACCAATCAGAGCGTAAATGTTGGCACAGTTGTCTCGCCAGGCGTTCCGGTCATATCAATTGTAGACACTTCAATTCTTAAAATGAAATGCACAGTTACCCAAGACTTGTTACCACTTTTGTCGATTAACCAAGAAATGGACATTAAGATCGACAGCTACCCTGAAAGTAAATTCAAAGGATCTATTTCCAGCATCGGGCCTATTGCAGTCAGTACGGGCGAAGTTTTCCCCGTGGAAATTTCTATTAAGAACAACGGCAGCCTGACGGCCGGATTGTCGGCCCATGCTTCCATGAACACTAAAGTAAGCGGAGTTGTTGTCCCGGCATCATCGGTGGCACAAAACGGTGGAGAAAACTGCGTGTTTATAATCAAGGACAATATCGCTTCGAAACGCGTGGTCAGAACCGGGCTAAAGAACGACAAGGGCACTCAAATTCTAATGGGTGTAAATGCCGGTGAGAGTGTCGCCATTACAAACGTAAACACTCTAACCGATAAAATGCCGGTAAACGCCAATTAATAAATTGGCTAATCAAAAACCAAGCGGAGATTTTAATCCATGCTAAGACTATTCCAATTTTTTAAACCATACGTTTGGAACTTATTTTGGGTGATAGTGTTTCTTTTCGTCCAGTCCCTGGCGGAACTGTATCTCCCGACACTTATGTCGGATGTCGTCAACGACGGCATGATGAAGGGCAATAGCAGTTACATCTGGAAATACGGGAGCTATATGCTACTAGTAGCGCTTGGCAGCAGCCTCTGCTCCATAGTAGGCAGTTACCTGTCGTCAATTATCGGGGTGGGCTTCGGCAGAGACATCCGCGACAAGGTTTTTTCACGCGTGGAGAGCTATTCCCTGCAAGAGTTTGATAAAATCGGAACTGCCTCTTTGATTACCAGAACAACTAATGATGTTATTCAGGTGCAGACCCTGATAGTAATGGGTTTACGATTTATGGTCTATGCCCCGATCATGTGCGTTGGGGGCATCATCATGGCGTTTTCCAAGGATAAGCAGCTTACTTTAATCCTGGCCGTGGTTCTCCCCGTTATGTTGCTCTTGATTGCGAGCATTGCCAGTGTGATCGTTCCCTTGTTCAAATCAATGCAGGTCAAGCTTGATAAAGTTAATCTGGTACTCCGTGAGAATTTAACCGGTATCAGGGTTATCCGCGCTTTCAATAGACTAAAGAGTGAAAATGAACGTTTTGAGAAAGCAAACCGCGATCTGACCGAAACATCGATTAAGGTCAATAAAATTATGGCGGCGATACAGCCGATCATGATCATTCTTATGAATTTTACCTCTATTGCGATCATCTGGTTTGGCGGCCACCGCATTAGTCAAAACGAAATGCAAGTCGGAGACATGATGGCGTTCCTCCAGTACGCGATGCAAGTCATGTTCTCCATCATCATGGTAACGATTATGTTTGTCATGGTCCCGAGGGCACAGGCGTCAGCCACGCGGATTAACGAAGTACTGGACATGGAGCCTAAAATTGTTGATCCGTTACACGGAGGAGAATCCGATGGCAAGAGAGGTTATGTGGAATTCCGGGATGTCACTTTCAGCTATCCCGGCGCTGAAATGCCTGCCATTAGAAACATATCATTCGCTGCCTATCCCGGTGAGGTTACAGCGATTATAGGTGGTACGGGCTCGGGTAAATCCACCCTGATTAATCTGATACCGCGATTCTATGATGTTGACAGCGGCAGCGTCCTGGTTGACGGCGCGGATGTCAGGCAAATGAATCAAAAAGATCTCAGGGCAAAAATCGGGTTCGTGCCGCAGACTCCAATCCTTTTCAGTGGAACCGTTTCTGAAAACATCCGTTACGGAAAGACTGACGCGAGCGATGAAGAGATAACCCACGCAGCGGATGTAGCGCAGGCGAGTGAGTTCATTTCAAAAATGAAAGAAGGTTATAATTCGCAGATCTCCCAGGGTGGAACCAATTTATCCGGCGGGCAGAAACAAAGGCTTTCCATTGCCCGCGCCTTAGTCAGAAAGCCCGGGATATATATCTTGGACGACAGTTTCTCAGCCCTCGACTTTAAGACAGACGCCCAACTCCGGGCGGCGCTTAAAAAAGAAACCGTTGCTTCCACCGTTATTATTGTTGCCCAGAGGGCGGGAACAGTCATGGATGCCGACAGGATCATCGTATTGGACGAAGGGCGGATTGAAGGCATAGGCAAACACAAGGAATTAATGAGCACATGTTCAGTATACCGTGAGATTGTGTCCTCCCAACTGTCAGGAGAGGAGATTGCGTGACAGCATGAACGGAAAAGATTCACCAAGAACCGGTCCGGCGCGTCCAGGTCCTATGGGCCGCGGCCCGATGATGGGTCCCCCGGTGGAAAAAGCGAAGGATTTTCGAGGAACGTTAAAAAGATTAATAAGTTATCTGCGGCCGGAGAAGTACCGTTTCATCGCGGTGCTCATTCTGGCTATCATCAGTACACTTTTTTCAATCGTGGGTCCCAAAATCATGGGGAAGGCGACAACCAAACTTGCTGACGGGATCCTCGCCAAGTACGAATATTATATCCAGCTATATACGGCGATCCAGAGGAATATGCCGGTTGAGGTGATCAGCAGACTAAAAAAGCAGCCCATACCGACCTTTGACTTTGGATATATAGGAAAAGTGCTGCTGCTGTTAATCGCGCTTTACTTGATTAGCGCCCTGTGCAGCTACGTGATGGCTTATATCATGTCGAGCGTTTCTCAAAACACTGTTTATAAAATGCGCAACGACGTAAAAGATAAGCTTGACCATATACCTCTAAAATATTTCGACCAGCGCACTCATGGCGAGATCCTAAGCCGGGTGACGAATGACATGGACAACATTGCGACAACGCTTCAGCAAAGTCTGACCCAGTTGATCACGTCTTTGGTTACTGTGATCGGCATTTTGATCATGATGCTGACAATCAGTCCCGTGATGACTGTAATAGCACTGGTAACCCTCCCGGCAAGCATGTTCATCACCGCTTTAATTACTAAAAAATCTCAAAAATTTTTCGCGGATCAACAGAAATGCCTGGGTGAACTCAACGGTCATATCGAGGAAATGTACGCGGGGCATAAGATCGTTAAAGTATTCGGACATGAAGAGGACTCAATAGTAAAGTTCCAAGAGATAAACGTAAGACTATACGGAGTCGGATGGAAAGCGCAGTTTATGTCAGGTATTATCTTCCCGGCCTTGAACTTTGTAAATAATGTCGGATATGTGGCCATATGCGTAGTAGGCGGTCTGTTAGTGGCTCATAAGAAAATTGAGATTGGTGATATCCAGGCGTTCATCCAGTACACAAGGCAGTTCACTCAGCCGATCATCCAGGTGGCCAATATAGCCAACGTATTGCAGTCTACAGTGGCGTCTGCGGAACGGGTATTTGAAATTATGGATGAGGCTGAGCAAATTCCTGATCAGGAGGATGCAAAAGTCATAACGTTCCC
This sequence comes from Pelotomaculum sp. PtaB.Bin013, assembly GCA_002067515.1. Lineage (GTDB taxonomy): Bacteria > Bacillota > Desulfotomaculia > Desulfotomaculales > Pelotomaculaceae > Pelotomaculum_D > Pelotomaculum_D isophthalicicum. Next base: position 9,633 of record MVQK01000046.1, read on the forward strand.
GAAAGGCAATATCAGATTTGAACATGTAAAGTTCGGTTACAAGGAAGAAGATCCGCTCATGGAGGATCTCAGCATAAATATTGAGGAAGGCAATACCGTCGCCATCGTCGGGCCGACCGGAGCGGGTAAAACAACTCTGGTAAATCTGATTATGCGCTTTTATGAGGTCCAAGGCGGGAGGATCACCATCGACGGTGTGGATATAAGGGAAATGACGCGCGGGGATTTACGCACGATGTTCGGGATGGTGCTGCAGGATACATGGCTCTTTAACGGAACTATAAGGGACAATATTGCTTACGGCCGCGAAGGAGCTAACGATGAGGAGGTCATCAGTGCGGCAAAAGCCGCCAATGCGCATCACTTCATCAAAACTCTCCCTGACGGTTATGATACCGTGCTAAACGAAGAAGCTTCAAATATCTCGCAAGGCCAGAAGCAACTCCTGACCATAGCCCGGGCCATTCTTGCCGACCCGGCGATTCTCATTCTTGATGAGGCCACCAGCAACATCGACACTAGAACCGAAGTACTAATTCAAAAAGCCATGTCAAGATTAATGAAGGGAAGAACCAGCTTTGTTATTGCTCACAGACTTTCAACAATCCGTGACGCGGACCTGATCCTGGTAATGAACAAAGGTGCCATCGTGGAACAGGGTAATCACAACGAACTCCTTGCCAAGGACGGCTTCTACGCCGACCTGTACAACTGTCAATTCGCGGGCGGCAACCTTAGTGATAAGGTAGTATCTTAACCCTGCTGAGAGCTGTTTAAATTGATACTCTGTTTCTACCCATTTTTTTGCTCTGGAACATCAGAGCATCCGCTCTCTTTACCACACTCTCGACCGTGTCACCGGAAACGGCCATCGTAGCCCCGACAGATACGGTAACCGATACTTCATGCCGCCCATCGGAATAACATGACTGTTCAACAAGGGCGCGCAAACTCCCGGCGACAGATTGGAGCATATAAATATCACCGGCTGGTATCACAACGATAAATTCCTCTCCTCCCCAACGACAAACCTGACCTTTTCCATTAACTCCTCTTTTTATGGTCATCGACACCATTTTCAAAACTTCATCGCCAACATCGTGGCCATGTTCATCATTGACTTTTTTAAAATGATCTATATCTAGAAATAACACCCCGAAAAATGGACAACCACAATCGGACATTTCTTTAATTTTACCCTGTAAATGGATTTCCGCATAACGCCGGTTGGCCAGCCTGGTAAGAGGGTCCAACAATGAGAGTTCACGCAGTTGATCTATCTGTTGGATAAGATCTATTTTAGGGGAATTGTCATTAAAGATCTCAATAGCGCCGGTGATCTTCCCGTCAGAGTCCCGGATGGGAGATACACGGATAAAAACTGGAACCCGAAACCCCCCTTTATGGCGAAGAAAAACCTCAGCCTCACGCATTACCCCATCTTCGATGGTTTTGGCC
>MVQK01000047.1 GCA_002067515.1 Pelotomaculum sp. PtaB.Bin013
CATCGACATCCCAAAGTTGAAAGACTATTGCTCCGACATCATCCAACAATTTGATGTCCTCACGCAGGAGAGCACGAACGATCCGGAGGACGAGCAAAAAATTCCCGGCATTTCCATGGATTAAACAAAACCAACTAAAAAAAGCAATTGGAACACGCTTATCTGAAATCAGAAAGCGTGTTTTTTTATTCCCCCGCCGCTCTTTGAAAAAAGTCGGCCTGAGTCGTCCATATCCAGCAGCTTAAATACGTTAGCCGTTCAGCCGCGAAACGGAAAGCGACATTGGCAAGCACGCGTAGACCGCCTGTGGATCGGCCGGAGCGATCTGTAAAAACGATGGCATCAAAGGTGACGAGCGAGAAATGCCTGGCCATAAAACAGTCTGTGGTGGACTGTGTCGCGTTGACCTGAACGGCCTATCATGATACTCCCGCATAGTCGAGGTTTGGTCCCAGAGTGCGGCCCGTCCGCTGGGGGGGAGGTGGAATTCCTGTGATATCCGCTGACCACGGATAGTTTAAGCTTCTGCCATTGGTGCTTGGGGAGTAGTGTCGAATTAAGCACAAGCCAACATGAAGAACAAGCGCGACCGCCCGCTTTTGATATCAAAAACTATGCGGCAGAGCCGTGAAAGCCCTGCCGCATCCTTTTGACATCAAACATTAACTGATTACAGGAGGGATGAAAATGGTCAATCAAAGCAAGCGTGCGTGGCTGTACTGCCGCATCGACGCCCCGGATGACGAGCGCGGCCGTCTCAAAGGGCAGCAAAAAGAACTTGCCGACTATGCCGAGCAGATGGGATTTGAGGTGGCCGGAGCCTCCCAGGACACCGACAGTGGTCTGCGCTTTGACAGAAACGGCCTGGCCGAAGTAAGCGAGGCCGCGGCAACGGGGAAAATGGATGTCTTGCTCATTGTCAGCCTCTCACGCCTGGGCAGGGACGCCATGAAAACCAAGGAGTTTATTCATCGGCTGAACCGGCGGGGCATTGAGGTCTATTCCCCGCTGGAGGGCAAAATCACGACAAAAATGCCTGATGAAATCTGCTCGCACATCATCAACACGCTGGCTTTATAAGGAGGGAAAAACCATGTCACAGACGCAAATAGCCAATGAAGTGAAGTATAGAATGGCCCTGGCCTTTTTAAAAAAGCTCCTGGGACAAGGGCTGATCACCGATGGGGAATTCGAGATTGCCGACAGGTATAACGCCGAAAAATACAAGCCTTTGCGCAAGGCGATTTAACGCCTGTATTGCTTGCTATGTGCCGGCTTGTGTGGTAGTGTCTGTGGTTGAATAACAAAGAAAGGAGTAGCTTTTATGGCGGAAGTCAAGGTTATCACCCCCATCGCCTCCCTCGAAACAAACAAGCTGCGGGTATGCGCCTATGCCAGAGTCAGCAGCGACTCCGAGGATCAGCTGAACTCCTTTATCGCCCAGGTGAACCACTACACGGAGCTGATCAAAGGCAACGAGGAATGGGAATTTGTGGACGTCTACGCTGACGAGGGACTGACAGGCACCCGCGCCGACAAGCGGGAGGATTTCCAAAGGATGCTGAAGGACTGCCGGAAGGGGAAAATAGACCGGATACTCACCAAATCCATCTCCAGATTCGCCAGAAACACAAAGGATTGCCTCCAAACCCTGCGGGAGCTGAAAATCCTTGGCGTGGAGGTGGAGTTTGAAAAAGAGCGGATCAACACCGGCAAAATCACCAGCGAGATGATGGTCAGCTTTTTCAGCTCGGCGGCCCAGGAAGAATCGATGTCCATCTCCAGCAACATGAAATTGGGATGCCGGGGGCGCATGCGCAAAGGCACATACGTCAACCCCTCCGTACCGTGCGGATACAGGTTTGTAAATAGGGAATTGATGATTCGTGAAGACGAGGCCGAAGTGGTCAGAAGAATCTTTGCGAGCTACCTGGCGGGAAAAGGCATTGACGAAATCGCCGCCGAGTTGACGAAGGACAAGGTTCCCAAAAAGGACGGCGGCACCAAATGGTATTATGATGGTGTGTTCTACATCCTGACCAACGAGCGGTACATCGGGGATACCCTGCTGCAGAAAAAATTCACCACAGACACCCTGCCTTTTAAATTAATAAGAAACAAAGGGCAAAAAGACCGGTATTACATCCACAACTCCCATGAGGCCATTGTCAGCCGCTCTGACTTCGAGCAAGTGAAACTGCTGCTCGAAAAAAGAAAGACTATACACCTGTTTCAGCAAACAAGCCGGCAATATCCACTCAGCCGCAAGATCCGGTGCGGCGAATGCGGCCACACCTTCAAGCGAAAGGTATGCAACGGCAAAACCTATTGGGTCTGCCGCAGCCATGACCAAGGTAAGGACCGATGCGGCATCAAGCGGATCGAGGAACCGGAATTTTACAAGGGCATTCATAAGAATGTACAACAAGCTTAAGCCAAACCGCCGATACATCCTGGCTCCCCTCCTCGACCAGTTGCTGGCCCTGAAATCCCGAAGTACCATGAGCAACATCAAAGTCAGTGAAATCAATAAAGAGCTTGCCGAACTAACCGATCAGAACCTGATACTCAATAGACTAAGGTCGAAAGGGTATATGGGTTCTGATATTTTTATGGAGCAAACTAACGAAATCAACCGGAAAATCAACAGCCTGCGCTCCACGCGCAGAAAGCTGCTGGAACAGGATGAGGACGACAAGACCATTGCCGCCGTGAAAGACCTTGTCGCCGTCATCGAGGACGGCCCGCCTGTTCTGGCGGACCTGGACGAGCCGCTCTTCCACAGCATCGTGGATAGCATCATGGTGGAATCCCAGGATAAAATTAAATTCCGGCTGACAGGAGGTTTGGAACTGGCTGAATCGATCCAAAGGAGTGTGAGATAAGGCCATGCAAAAACACAGGTATATCCCCTTCGGATACAAAATATGCAATGGAGAAACCGTCCCCCATGAACAGGAAGCGGAAGCCGTGCGGATGATTTTTCAGAAGTACCTGCGTGAAAGCCTTTCCTGTCAAGCCCTGGCCGACCTTCTGACAGCCCAAGGAGTGCCTTACCGGGAGAAGTCCTTCGTATGGAACAAATCCATGGTCAAACGGATCTTGGACACCCCAAAATACATGGGTGCGGACGGTTATCCCCAACTGGTCTCCGAAGCGGAATTCCAGCAGGCCCATGCCATTAAAGCCGTAAAATACACCAGGCGGGCCGTTCCCCCTTCGCCCCTGGCGGCGGCGATGAAAAATAGATTAAGCTGCCACGAATGCGGGAGCGGCTACGGCAGAAGGCTGGACAACCGGTACGGAGGAAAATGGCATTGTAAAAATCAAGACTGTAAAACGGAAATCCGCATCACCGACGCCTGGCTTCAAGACGGCCTCACAGCAATGATGAACAGGGTGATTGCCGATCCCGCCGAGCTTGAAATGGAAAAGACCCCCTCCAATGTTCACACGCTGGAAGTCACCAAGCTGAACAACGAAATCAACCGGGAGCTGGATAAAAAAGACTTAAATGAAGATTACGTCAAGGCGTTAATCATGGGCTGCGCCGCCGAAAAGTACGCCAACTGCGCCGAGGGCGATACGCAATACCTGACGGAAATACTCGCAAGGGAATTTGATAGGCAAGACCCTTTAACGGAGTTTGACATAGAGCTGTTCACCCGAACCGTGGAAAAGGCGTCCATCGCCAAAGACGGCACCATCCATGTGCGTTTTATCAATCAAAAAACAATGTCTCGTTTAAACAATGAGGGAAAGGAGTAAAGCATGCTAGCCCCAAAAACGGTATCCATCATTCCCGCCAATCCCATGGCGGCGACGACAATGGACAAACCCAGGCAATTAAGGGTCGCCGCTTACTGCCGGGTCAGCACCGACCAGGAAGAACAGCAATCCAGCTACCAGGCGCAGATTGACTACTACACTGACAAGATCGCCCAAAATCCGGAGTGGAGGCTGGCCGGAATTTTCGCCGACGAAGGCATCACCGGAGTCAGCGCCAAGAAGCGCACCGAGTTTATCAAGCTCATGAAGCTGTGCGAAAAGGGCAAAATCGACCTGGTGCTGACCAAGTCCATCTCGAGGTTTTCCCGCAACACCCTGGACTGCCTCACCTATATCCGCATGCTCAAAGAGCGCGGCATCCCCATCATCTTCGAAAAGGAAGGCATCAATACCATGCAGATGGCCAGCGAGATGAGCATCAGCATGCTGGGAAGCTTCGCCCAGGCCGAAAGCGAGTCCATCAGCCATAACGTGACCTGGGGCAAGCGAAAGAGCTTCAAAAGCGGCAAAGTCTCCTTTCAATACGCAAGAATCCTGGGCTATGAAAAGGGCGAGGATGGAAAACCCCGCGTCGTTCCGGAAGAGGCGGAAATCGTCAGGCGCATATTCAGTCAATATCTTAACGGCCACAGTATTAACAAAATAAAAAAGGAACTTGAGCAAGACGGCGTCATGTCTTCCACCGGCAAGCCGATCTGGTCGCCGGCGGTCATAAGAAACATAATCAGAAACGAAAAGTACATCGGTGACGCCCTGCTGCAAAAGACCTATGTGGTGGATTTCCTGACCAAAAAGATCAAGAAAAACAATGGCGAGCTGCCCCAATATTACGTGACCGGCAACCATGAGGCCATCATTTCCAAGGAGCTGTTCAACCGGGTTCAAGAGGAAATCGCCAGGCGCGGCAACAAGCGAAAGGTATCGGAGAAAAACGCGATCACCGAGCATGGCAAATACAGCGGCAAATACGCGCTGACCGAACTGCTTATCTGCGGCCGCTGCGCCACCGCCTACAGACGGGTCACCTGGGCGAGGAACGGTAATAAGAGAATCGTGTGGCGCTGCGTCAACCGGCTGGAATACGGCAAAAAGTATTGCAAGGATTCCCCCACCGTGGAGGAATATAAACTGCAAGACGCCATCATGAGGGCCATTACCCTGATGGGGGAAGCCAAAGACGAATTCGTGGGAACTTTAAAGGACAGCCTTCGCCTGGCACTGACCGGCAAGGCCGATCAGGTGGACACCTTCGCTATTAAAAAGCGTATTGACGAATTAAACGCGGTGATGCTTGACCTGGTGCAAGTCAGTGTTAAATCCAACGCCGGCGCCGATTACTTCGACGATAAGTTCAAAGAAATATCCGATGAGATCAAAAAACTGCAAGAAACTCTTAAAAAGCAGGAGCAACGGCAGATGATCGAACAAAACAACAATTTAAGAATGGTCGAGATCTTCAGAATCCTTGATAACGCGGACTTTTCCCTCGCCGAATATGACGACGTCCTGGTCAGGCGGCTCATCGAAAATGTCAAGGTCATCTCCGAGACTAAAATACAGGTCACCTTTAAAGGTGGTTTTGAGATAGAACAGGGACTGCAGTGAGCGCCACAAAGGTGAACAATTGAAACTTTAAAGATTATTATGTCCTGCAATAAAGAGTGGGATATATATAAAGGAGCGTAAGCCTATGAGTAAGACAGAGCAAAAGATACAAAACCGTCCGGAGCGTGTATGGATATACTGCCGGACAGGATCGCAGGATGAAAATTCCTTATCAGACCAGCGGGACAAGCTGACCGATTTTGCAAAGGAACAGGGTTGGGAGATTGTCGGTATTACTGCCGAGCATGGAAGCGGCCTGAATTATAACCGCAAGGGATTAAAAGAAGTTATGAAAGCGGCGAAAGCTAAACAAATGGACATCGCACTGGCAAAAAGCACCTGCCGAATCGGACGTATTACACATAAGACCATCGAGTGCATGAATAAGATGGAGCGCCATGGTGTTAAGCTGATAATCGCTGATAACGGCGATATAGACTTTCACCCGATAAGAGTTGCATTTTACATGCGTGTAGGTTCGGAAAAACAATTGCAGTAAGAATGAATACGAACTATATTTAATGAAGCAATTAAAAATCCTTGCTGCAAAAACCTTTACATGGATGCCCCATACAAAAAAGAATAATAACTATGATGACGTGCTGGTCAAAAATACTGATCTTTTTCAAAGGCGGTTTTGGAATGATACAGGTGCTGTCAGTGTTCTTTTTAGGCGGCGTAATAGGGAGAACAAATTAAGGCTAAATATGGAATGAATATCTTGATATATATCGCGAATGCGATATAATAAACGTATATTTTTGCGCATGAGGAACAAACCAATGGAATATATGACCGTAAAAGAAGCTGCTGCCAAATGGAACATTACATCTCGGCAAGTCCAGCTTCTTTGTTCGAAAGGCAAAATACCGGATGTCATACGTTTTGGCCGTTCGTGGGCCATACCTGTTAACTCTGATAAACCGAAAGATGGTCGAAAAAAGTAAATTGTTCAAAGAAAGTGAGGTAAAAAGATGCGATATAACATAACGCGGACCTATTAAAGGCCAGCCGCTGCATCTTCTTACCGGGTGTCCGCCGTGGCAAGGGTTTCCCGCGTTACAACGACTGAATGCCGAATGCGCTGCACTCACACATATTGCTGAAAAATCAAGGATGAATTAATTTATGTAAATTTATGGGTGATAGCATTACAGGAGGTATTAATGTGTATGGTGGGCCGTGTTTATATATTGGCCAAAGGCTATTATTTATAGATAAGGAAGTTATATTATTGAGAATTTATCGACCATTAGATTTAGCTAAAATTCAGTTAATCTCAGACGGGATAGAAATGATTATTGATATTAAATGCTTAACAGATGAGCCGGATTTGACAAACACAATTCCCTTGGGTATTTGGAGGTAGTTAAAGCATGATTTTGGATTTTATAAAGACTCCTCTTAGCGGAGATGCTTGGGAAGAATTATGTGACGCATGTTATCGAATGCGTTACCAAAGTGATAACTATCAGAAAATACCGGCTACATATGGAGGTGATGCTGGCATTGAAGGTTATACTCAAACGGGCATCGTATATCAATGTTATTATCCTGAACGTGATTATAATGATGATGAGTTGTATGAGCATCAGCGAAATAAATTAACAAAAGATATCAACAAATTGATAGATCAGGAAAATAAGCAAAGATTGCACAACCTCGGAGTTCCCATAATTAAGCAGTGGCATTTTGTAATACCATTCTATAAAGATAGCCGAATATTGCAGCATGCTATAGCAAAACGAAATGAGATTCTTAAGGGAAAATCCAGCAAACCACAAGAATATGATCATTTGCATGATGATTTTTTGATTGCAATTAAAGTTGCTGAAGATTTTAAGGTTGAAATTTCTAAAATCATACGGGAGACTATAACAGATACAAAGCTGAACGTTGTTGCCAAAAGTTTTGATACTATACCTTGGGATAAATGTCCCTCTGAAAAAGTACATAATATACAACGCAAAATCAAGGCTGTAATGAATCCATTGAATGATAACGATGAAGACTTTAATGATGTAGTTGGGGCATATGTTACATATTACATTAAGGGTATTGAGGTCTTGCGTATGTTACAGGCTGATTTTCCAGAAATATACGAGCACATATATACACTAGAGCAAGCATGCAAAAGAGAGGTTAGTATAAAAACAAAAATGAATCAAGATCGTTCACTTAATATAAACATCTTTATGGAGATTTTGAGTGAATTCGAACAAAAGTTAAGCTATGAATTTAGTAAGTATTTCACTTCATCTTCAATAATGGAATTAAAACATGATATGGTAGGTGCATGGTTAGCGGATTGTCCAATGGAGTTCAGAAGTGGGTGATTTATATGGATAAGCTGTTTGATGCGGTTGATAAAGTTTTATTCACTGATAGGCCTGAAGCAGTTCCTTATAATTACCGAATTAGTTATAAGGTTGCACAGCTATGTTTAATTTTAGCAAAGTGCTGTGGTCGTGGAGGGTGTTCGATCCTGAAATTACATATGATTGCGTTAGCTTTAGCATCTGAAGATGATATGAAAATGCTCATTGACTTTGCAAACAATATAATCTACGAATATACACTTATTCGCTTTGATCCTGCAGTAAACAGAGCTGTAAATTATGCCTTGGCAGACAGGATGTTTACACAGCAGGCAAATGGACTCTATCGCTTAACGGCTAAAGGGAAAAATTTTGTTAGAGAGATTGACAAAGATACTGATATGATGGCACGAGAAAAGAATCTACTTAATCGGCTTTCGAATAAACTTACAGAGGCAAAAATAAAAGACCTAATGTCTACGTGGAGGTATGCAAATGCTTCAAATCAATAGACTGAAAATTACAATACGAACTGCTGAACAAGATTTTGGATTTGATCATACCTTCACAAAAGGACTTAATTTTATTGCAAGTGATGATAATACATGTGGAAAGAGTTCAGTAATTGAAGGAATATACTATGCCCTTGGCTTTGAAGAAATAATTGGTGGCAAAGGCGAAAAAGTTCTAACTTCTGTATATAAGAATTCTATAGAATACAATGGGAAGCCCTTTAATACTCTTGAATCTGAAGTATACTTGGAAGTATACAATGCAGTAGATATCGTTACTTTGCATCGTACTGCAAAAATGGAGAATAGAGATTCGCGTTTGGTTACTGTATATTACGACAGACTCGAATCTGTTGAAAAGGGCTCTGTAGATTATGAAGATATGTATGTACATATGCCTTATTCTGCAACTAGAGAAAAGGGATTTCACACGTTTTTGGAGCGTTATTTAGGATTAGACTTACCATATGTTAATACCTATAATGACTTAGAAAGTAAACTGTATTTACAGTTGCTTTTTTCAAGTATGTTTGTTGAGCAAAAGCGAGGATGGGCAGATATTGTTTCTGGAATGCCTAATCTAGGTATTAAGGAGGCTAAACAACGCACTATTGAATATATACTTAATCTAGATACTATTGAAAACGGAAAGAAAAAGATTGACTTAACAGATGAAAAAAATCAAATTGAAAGGGCTTGGAATGATGTTGTAGAAGCCGTAGGCGTTGATGGAAGGTCTGCTCAATGTAATGTTTCTAATTTGCCAAATTCACCAAGGATTTTAAAAGAGAATGTGTCGGCAAAGGTTTCTATATTTTATGTCAATGGGCAGGATATTAACATTCATCTTTCAGATTTGAAAGATGAATTAGGACGCCTTTCTGCGCTAAAGCCTAGAGTTATTGATAATTTTGACGAGTTGCAAATTGAGCTTCAGGAAACAGAAAAACAGATTGACTTAATTGCTAATGCAATTTATGAAGCTAGAATAAAACTAAATTTAGAAGATGCAAGTATTAAAAGTCTTAGAGAGAATCTGGATACCATCAAGATTGATATAGCTAATAATAAAGATGCTGCAAGACTAAGGAAACTTGGGTCGGACATAGGTTCTGAAATTATGAATGGTATTTGTCCTGTATGCAACCAGACGATTGCGGATACTTTATTACCTCTTGCGAATGATTTTCATGTAATGAGCATTGATGAAAATATCAAGCATTTGGTTGCACAGAAAGAGATGTTTGAATTTGCGCTAGAAGGGCACTCTGAAACTAAAGAAGAGTTAAAAAATTCTATCTCTCAATTGGAAAGTACATTATTTACGCTAAGAAGATTGGCTCTTTCTTTGAGAAGCGATCTTTATGCAGTGGACGAAGAACAATCTGAAGCTATTGTCTATAAAAAACTTGAAATAACTAATAAGATACAGCATCTAGAGAAATTTCAAGATATAGTAGATGGTGCTTTAACAAAACTTATTGAACTTTCTGATCGTTGGAAAAAGTATTTAGATGAGAAGGAGCGCCTTCCTAAAGAAAAATTTACATTAAAAGATAAGGAAAAACTAAATTCTTTTGAAGATAATTTCAAAAAGGATTTAAAAGAATATGGTTATAAAAGTGTATCAAATATAAATGATATATCTATTTCAAGGGATACCTATTTGCCTGTAATTAACAATTTTGATATGAAATTTGATTCATCAGCGAGTGATAATATTCGAGCCATTTGGGCTTTTACCATGGCTTTGCTGCAAACATCAAATGCCCATGGTGGAAACCATCCAGGCATCTTGATTTTTGATGAACCTGATCAACATAGCATAATAATATCAAATATGGAAGCGTTTTTTAAAAGTATCATGAACGTTCAGAGAGAAAAACAAGTCATCATTGGTATAACTATAAAGGATAGGGATACAAGGACTGCCATAAAGAATTTAGGCAAGGGAAATTACAACATGATAAGGATTAATGAAAAGGCATTTGTTCCAATAATCAAAGAGATGTCAAACAGCGATAAAAGTGAAGATTCACCAACATAAGTCATTTTTATCACTTGGTACTGCTGGCATAGAATACTCCTTCTCCCACCGGTAAGTCGAAGTGGAACTGTCAGGCAATCGATAAGTCCATTTCCAATGGATAAGGTCAGAGGGAGAATAGCTGCATCTAAATTGATCACACATTACATACATATGAGCTACAGTGGCCCGAGAGGGTCATTTTTGCTATCAAGAGAAAGTAGCGGTCTTCGGTTTGGTTGCCGGAGACCGCTTTGTTGTTGGGTTCTGACATCCAGTGTGGTCGAAACCTGCGATTACGCTCATGACTTCGACTCTGTAAACGAATCGAACTTAATGAGCTTGGCTGTGTCTGACCGTGCTCGGGTCATCCTTGCGGGTCTAGCAAGGCGGTGCTTTGCATTACGTGCGGGAGCGGCTGCTCCTGTTCCCGGTAGGGTTATGGCTGCCGTACTTGCTTGCATATTTCCGGTGCGGTTGCACCAGTTTCAATGCTGGGCCGCTGTTCGGCATTGAAAGTTTTAGAGAATATGGCTCACAATAAAACTGGACTTACCAGTAGTGAGCTTATAAGGGGCGATTTCCTCTATAAAAGGCTAATATAAAACGAAAAAGCCGGGCTTAAACCGGCTTTCTTCAATATGGGTGTCCTGTTTTTGGAAAGTTGTAAACAGGAATTTGAATTAATTTTTTATTGGCAGGTGGAGTCTT
>MVQK01000048.1 GCA_002067515.1 Pelotomaculum sp. PtaB.Bin013
TGTCGGGCAATAAAACCCCGCATAATTCTACTGTAGGCGCGGTAGCAATTACTTTGCCGCGAAAACCATATTTAATAAATTTGGGAATCAAACCACTATGATCAATATGGGCGTGAGTTAATAATATATAATCAACGCTGCCTGGGGGTACAAGGAATTTGCCGTAATTACGTTCCCTGATTTCCTTTGGTCCCTGAAACATCCCACAGTCAACCATTATCCTAGTATTCGCCGTGTCCAACAGGTAGCAGGAACCAGTTACCGTGCCCGCCGCTCCTAAAAATTGCAGTTGCATTAGAGTCCCCTCCTCTTTTATAATAATAATTCCTCTCCACCACCCCTGATCCTTCTTTTAAAGATAAAAAAGTAACGTGCGCTTGACATAATAACATCAAATGGCATACTCTAGAAAAGTAATATTACTGAATAAAGTGAGGTATTTCATATGCCGATTTACGAGTTCCGGTGCGCCGGGTGTGATAGTCGTTTCGAAAAACTATGTCAATTAGGTGAAAGCGGCGAAAACCTGAAGTGCCCAAGATGTGGCGCCGCATCCCCAAAACGTGTGATGTCATCTTTTCGCGCCGCCGGAAGGGGTGTAAACAACAGCGGCGCCGGCTGCAGCACCTGCGGATCTTCAGATTGCAGCAACTGCGGACATTAGCTTCATGCATAAACAAGGAGGCAGGTAAAAAAACCGCCTCCTCGTTGCTTCCGAAGTAACTAGACAGTTAAAACAGACAGCGCAATTCAACGTCATCAATCTTTACCGTATTATTATTGCTTCCCGACGGCTCGAAAGTAAACCTTACTTCAGCGATTCTAGCTCCCGCAGGCACGCGTCCGGTAGAAAGACTATATCTTTGGTAAGCATTATCCGGTATATTCTCCTGAGAGTATCTTGGTTCTGTTCTACCGACAAAATCCCCGGCCCGGCTGGTATAAATAATTTCAGCGAATAAAACGAATCTTCCCACACCGCCCGGCTGAATATTTTCCCTGGCCCACCAGCTTAGTTCATATATTCTCCCCGGCTCTATATTTACCTTCTGAGACAATATAGCGCTTTCATTATGGACAGCGCCTAGCTCGGCTGCATAACTACCGGTATGAGAGAGAGTGCTGCGGTAAATATTACTTCCTGCCCAGCCCGGAGGGGAAGAAGCCGCCCGGGGCCAGTTCTCAAAATTAGGATTAACCAAGACGTTCTCTTCCGAGCAAGAGATGGGAGCAACTGTGGGTGTAGGTGTTGGTTCAACAGCTGAACGGATTTGGATATTAACGGACACAGCCTCGTTTTCATAACCTTCGGCAACGTTAAATCCTTCAATAGTTACGGTACCTGTCGCCACTTGCTGGCCACGGTTATTTTTTTGGTTCCAAATTACTTGAAAAGTCTGGCTGCTGCCTGGTCTGAGGATAACACTTGAAGCTACCGAGGCAAAAGAACGCCCACGGGACCAGCGCCAGATTTCGGTCTGTTCCGGACTGCGCCTCACCACGAAATCATAGCGCTGGGCATTCCGGTAACGCAGCGTAATATTTCTGCCGGCTACGTTAGTTTTAACCAGAGTGATAACTATGTCTTCTCCCTGCCTGTACGTCGGCTTATTAGTATAGAGAACATAACGAATGCCCTTTATCTGACGTGTAACCCGATTCCCTGCCGTTACGCCGGCTTCCGCGCCCACTCCTTCCTCCGGAATAATCAATGTTTGCCCTACAAATATGGTATTTGGGTCAGCAATATTATTTGCCTGAATCAATCTTTCCACGGTGGTGCCAAAGCGCCGGGCAATAAGAAATAAAGTGTCTCCTGTCTGAACTGTATATGTTACTGCCATGATATTCACCTTCCTTCCAATCAAGCAAGACATATTTTTTACATTTTATGTGTAAGGCCAAGAATTGCTACAGAACAAATTCGCTATTAGCGACCTTTGGGCATTCAACGCGGCTCATGTTCGGCTCCTAATTTCCTATAATAAAAAACGAGGAACGGTCTATCGTTGCCGCTCCTCGTTCATAACTTATTATTTTACCTGGGAACTAAACCTGTCAATCAAATGAAAACTTGCATTCTATTACCTTTCCTTCTTTTAATGAATTCATCACGTCAATCACCCGCTGGTTGCGAGAACCCCGGAATGGCAGTTCCAGATCCTTCTCTGCCATAATAAACGGGCCGTCCACAATATAATCCGACGCCAGCAGCAGTTCCTTCACAGACTGGTGCAAATCAGCAAGCGCCAAGAGCTTTTCCCAGGTATAACCTGTATAAGTGATTACATCAAGCCCCAACATTTTGACTTCACGACCTATCCAAGACAGAGGCAACGCTTGAAGAAAAGGTTCGCCCCCGGAAAAGGTAACCCCTTTAATCAGCTTTGTGGCTTTAATCTGTTCAAGTAAGTCCTCTGTCTTAACAAGAGTGCCGCCTGCCGGGTCCCACGTGTCAGGATTGTGGCAGCCCGGACAGCCTTGTTCACAACCCTGGACAAAAATAACAAACCGCAGCCCCGGCCCGTCAACCACACTCTCTCTAACAGTCCCGGAAATCCGCAATTCCATGCACATCACATCTTTCATTCTGACTCCTGACTACTGACTACTGATTACTTCTAAACTAGTTATACCGGTTTGCAAATCTGAGTTATCTGCAATTTTCCATTCCGTAGCATCTTACCCCTTGCCACCGATAAACCGTTTATTACAAGTTCAACATTACCGGTTTTAAACGGCATGTCTATTTCATTGCCGACATGTAACCTGGCCACATCACCCATCGTCCATTGAAGCTTACCTAAAGTAAACAAGACTTCTGAAGGAACGGCCAGAGCACCCGCCAAGTTCGGCATTTCCTGGAATAACACCTTTGAAGTCGCCTGTCCGGCCGGCGGCACAGCCGCGGCGTCACTGCCGGGTGAGTCAAACATCCCTGCTTTCATTAGAAGAAAGAACGCTTCCTCACGCGCTGTGTCAACATCGGTTATTTGCATAAAAGTAGTTTTAAAAAGATTTCCGATCTTAACATCAAAGCGGGCAACAACTACCGGCTTGTCGGTCGTAAGCGGGGAGTGGTTGGCGGTTAACAGGTCTGGCACCATGCTTGTCCGGGGTGGTTCAATATCGACTGTCACCCCAAAAATATTGGACATGGCTGTTGCCGCCGCGCCAATCATCTGATTCATGACTTCGGTGGCGGCGCTAATTTCAATCTCAGTTAAATTTATTGGATATTGTAATTCCCCTACACCGCCCATCATGATGTCGGCTATTAACGCTATATCCTCTTCGGTAATTACAAGCACATTAAACCCTTTCAAGCCTGCTTTGAAACGAACCTCAATAATCAAATAAGGTGTTGAAAAAGCCTTGAATACCTCTTCCTGGTAACAAACAATCGTCTTCGGATAACCGATGATTACTTCTTTGTTTAACAACTCGGACAAGGTGGTAGCCGACGTGCCCATGCAAATGTTACCGATTTCACCGATCGTATCCAACTCATGCATGGTTAATAATTCTAACGCTTCTTCCTGGATAGGTTTCTCGCTATATTTGTTAAACAACTCGTCGATTTCTTTCTGGGTTAACAACCTTTCACTCATGTGGCTCACCTATCCTTTATGCAACTATTCTAAATATTACCGCAAAGTTATAATAGCATTAGTTCTAACGCACGACAAGTATCTCATGTTCTTTTACCAGCGCTTCCTTAATTGACTACATATGGGTTAACCTGTTCCTTAATTCGGAAAGCTTACTGTCATTAAAGCGGTCGGTAGTGCTCAAATAGCCGGTAATCCGCCGCACCCGGCTGATGGCGGCCGAACCGCAGCGCGGGCAGGTATCCTCGTTAATTACGCTCAATAAACTGCAGTTGGTGCAAAAGTCTACCGGGAAATTTATACCGCCGTATCCCATATCGCATTCACGCATGTGCCTGATGATCGCCTCCACGGCCTCCGGGTTGTGCACCGGGGGTGAAGCCATTTCCACATAACTGATGTGACCGGCGTTGCAATACTTGTGATATGGCCCCTCGAGCTTAATTTTGTCATAAGCGCTGATTGGCTGGTCAACGGGAATATGAAATGAATTTGTATAGTATTCTTTTGTAGTTACCCCGGGAATAAGCCCGAACTCCTTACAATCCAACCCCACAAAACGCCCGGAAAGTCCCTCGGCCGGTGTAGCCAGCAAAGTGTAGTTCAAGTTATACTTCTCGCAAGCCTCGTCAATGATGGAACGCATAAAGGCAACGATCTCTTGGCCAAGAGCCTGCGCCTCCTCGTCCTCGCCATGATTACGGCCCGTCAGCGCTGTCAGCGCTTCGGCCAGGCCAATAAATCCCACGGAAAGAGTACCGTGTTTGATAGCCTCTTCGATCAGATCGTCCGGCTTTAATCCTTCTGAATCAAGGTAGAGCTTCTGTCCCATGATGAACGGCATATCTTTAACTCTCAATTTTGCCTGCACCGTATAGCGGTGGTATAGCTGCCGGATAGCCAAATCCATCACACCGGACAGTCCGCGGTAGAAATCGTCCAGGTTCCGCTCCGCTTTGATCGCCACCCGGGGCAAATTTATGGTGGTAAAAGACAAATTACCCCTGCAGTCGGTAACCTCCGGGCCGCGCCTGTTGGCCATGACTCTGGTGCGGCAGCCCATGTAGCTAACCTGGGAACCATACTGGCTGTTAAAAGAAGAATCCATGAAACTGAAAGTGGGGTTCAGCCGTTTGCTGGCAACCCTGATCGCTAACTGGAACAGGTCGTAGTTAGGATCGCCCGGGTCCAGATTAATTCCTTCTTTGACTCTGAAAATGATATTTGGGAAAATCGGGTTTTCTCCTTTGCCCAGGCCGGCCTCATAGGCCAGAAGAAGGTTTTTCACCACACGCCGGGCAGGCTCAGACGTCTCCGTCCCAATGTTCAGGCTGGAAAAAGGCACTTGCGCTCCCGCCCTGCTATGCATGCTATTTAGGTTGTATATCAAGGCTTCCATAGCCTGGTAAGTTTCAAAATCGGATGCGTCCGCCACATATGGTGCGATATCCCGGTCAAAGAAGGCGAACGACTGGCCGCCGTGCATGTCGTTCTGGGAACTCTGCAGGATTATCGTAGCTAGGGCCGTTGCCGTCCCGAGCCGTTTAGGAGGCCGGATATAACCGTGCCCGGTGTTGAATCCTTCCGTCAATAATTTATTCAATGGTATTTGCAGGCAAGTTAGTGTCTTCCCGTAAAAATCAAGATCATGTATATGAATATCCCCTCGCGAGTGGGCTTGTGACATTTCCTCGGGGAGCAGCCTGGTTAAATAATACTTTCTGCTGGCCGCGCTGGCAATTTGGAGCATTTTAGCTGAAGGAGAGTTGCTGATGTTGGCGTTTTCCCGGTTGGTTTCCTCCAGAATTTCCTCCACAGCGTCCATCAAATCGCCCTTGGCCTCCCGGATGCGCGTGCGCCTGGCCCGGTATAGTATGTAGGCTTTCGCGGTACGCGCGTGGCCTGCTTCAATTAATACTTTCTCCACAATATCCTGTACATCTTCCACTCCGAAAGTTTTGCCGTTATATTGCTTCTTTAGCAGTTTTAATACTTCAATGGTCAGTTCCATAGCGGTCTGACGGTCTTCACCGCCAACTGCCCGCGCGGCTTTGAAGATGGCGTCCGTAATCTTTGTTTCGTCAAACGGAACCTCCCGGCCGTCACGCTTCTGGACAGTTTTAAACATAGTTTGCTGGTCCTCCTTTTAGCTGTTACCTTTTTTATTAAGAAGATTCTTCAACTCTTCCATAAAACTTTCTGCATCCCTGAACTCACGGTAGACTGAGGCAAAGCGGACATACGCCACCTCATCAAGGCCGCGCAAGCTGTCCATCACCAATTCACCTATATATGTGCTTTTTGCTTCCGTCTCCATAGTGTTGCGCAGTTCCCTTTCAATACCTTCGACGATAGTTTCAAGCTTTTCAGTGGAAACCGGCCTCTTCTGGCAGGCTTTTAGCAAGCCCTGCAGCAGCTTCTGCCGGTTAAAAGCCTCCCGTCGTCCATCCTTTTTCACCACCTGCAGCGGAAGCTCGTCTACTCTTTCATAAGTTGTAAATCGCTTCCCACAGCTGCCGCATTCCCTGCGCCGGCGGATTGAATGCCCTTCCACGGTAGGCCGGGAATCAAGCACCCTGCTGTCACCGAACCCACAATACGGACACCTCATATTTTTTCACCTGACCATTACCGCCTGCGGACGATTTTACCCGTTTAATCAAGGTTCACCCTACTTATCCACAGGATATTGTATATTCAATGCTAACATTGTACAATATCTTGATTAAGAACACAAAAAGACTGTATCCGGTAAAAAACAAAGAAAGAGACATTTAAGTCTCTCTATCGCTTTAAAGGTAAAATTTTCACATAAAATGGTATGGATTATAATAATTAAAATAATATCCGCTAGGTGTCCGGTTTGTCAAAATTATAGTTTGGAGCTGTTCATGTTATACCTCTAAAAGTATTAACTTCCACCAGTATAACATCCATTCCAATTTTTTTTATCTTATCCCATGGAACGATAATTTCCTCTTCTTTACCGAGGAAACCCAAGAATCTCCCCCCATTTAACCCGGGCAGGATAATCGCATCGATTCTGCCTTCCTCCAAATCAATATCAATATCTTTGATCACGCCAAGCCGCCGCCCGTCCACTATATTAATAACCTCACGCATCCGTAATTCAGAAATTTTAACCATACCGGCACCTCCCTCTATATTTATATGTGCAAGTGCCGCAGCGCTGACCAAAAAATTTAGGCAGCTTTAATAAAGCCGCCTAAAAAATTCTTTTTAAATAATAACCGGGAACTAATCACATGAATTTACGCATATGGTTTAATGCCGCCTTTTCAAGCCGTGACACCTGCGCCTGTGATATACCGATTTCCTCGGCCACCTCCATTTGAGTCTTCCCTTCATAAAACCTTAAGGTGAGAATTAATTTTTCGCGGTTGCTTAATTTCCTAAGAGCATCCTTAATGGTTATGTCCTCAAGCCAGCTCTGATCCATATTTTTCTCATCGTGAATCTGATCCATCACAAAAATAGTGTCGCCACCGTCGTGATAAACCGGTTCGAAAAGGGATACCGGCTCCTGAATAGCATCAAGCGCAAAAACAATCTCCTCACGGGGCATCTTTAACTCACCGGCAATTTCGTTGATAGAAGGTTCCCTGGAGTACTTGTTTACCAGCGCGTCGCGCACCTGAAGCGCCTTGTAGGCCACATCACGCAATGATCGACTAACCCGGATTGGGTTGTTGTCGCGCAGGTAGCGGCGTATTTCCCCAATAATCATAGGCACAGCATAGGTAGAAAATTTCACATTCTGAGACAGGTCAAAATTGTCAATGGCTTTCATCAAACCGATGCAACCTACTTGAAATAAATCATCAACGTATTCTCCCCTGTTATTGAAGCGCTGGATCACACTAAGCACAAGCCGTAGGTTCCCATTGATCAACTGAGTACGCGCGGAAATCTCACCTTTATGCATAGACTCAAACAATTTCCTCATTTGACTTCCTGTTAGCACCGGGAGCTTCGATGTATTGACCCCGCAGATCTCTACCTTGTTGACCAGCATGGACATCCTCCCATTCCAGGTATTGTCGGGAACGAAGCAACAAAGTCCTGTCCTCGTACATTATTACCACGGAATTACCGGAATATACATTGACGTCCTGTTGGTTTATAATCTAAGGATTCTTACTCCATACGGTGAATCTCCTTCTTTAACCTTTTAATAATTCTTTTTTCCAGCCTGGAAATATAAGATTGAGATATACCTAACAGGTCAGCTACTTCTTTTTGAGTTTTTTCCATTCCGTTATTTAAACCGAAACGCAGTTCCATAATCTTGCGTTCACGTCCCGAAAGCCTTTGCAGAGCCAGGTAGAGGAGCTTCTTATCCACTTCATCTTCTATATACTTATAAATAATATCGTTTTCCGTGCCCAGAACATCCGACAGCAGCAGCTCATTGCCATCCCAATCAATGTTCAGCGGTTCATCAAAAGAAACCTCTGTGCGAGTCTTGTTATTCCTTCTCAGGTACATCAAAATCTCGTTCTCAATACAACGGGACGCGTAAGTGGCAAGTTTAATCTTTTTCGCCGGATCAAAAGTGTTAACGGCTTTGATCAAACCAATTGTTCCTATAGAAACCAGGTCTTCAATACCGACTCCTGTGTTTTCAAATTTACGCGCGATGTAAACAACCAACCGCAAGTTCCTTTCGATCAGCACGCTTCTTACCGCGGCGTCTCCGGACTCAAGCCGGTTGATTAAAAAAGATTCTTCGTCCATGGTTAGAGGCGGCGGCAATGCCTCACTGCTTCCGACATAGTAGATACGGGGCCGGTACCCGACCCGCAGCAGGAAGCGCAGCAGCGCCAAGCGAACATACCATATTTTTATCCAGAATTTCCTCACAGGCCAATCATCCTTGCTCTCATTTTTTGTTTATCCTTCATGAATTTCCAGGAGGCGCGGATGCAATAAAGCGTTATATGAATTACCCGGGTCTATCTTTTTATGGTAAATTGCGATAACAACTTTTTTGATTTTCACCAGGCGCTCGTGGTGCTTAATAAACACTTCATCCGGTCGGAACCCCACCATCAAACCGCTGGATTGACCCAGTGAGAAAAAAGGAATAACGCTGAATCGCGATCTCCAAGGGCTATCACCAAGGGAACTGAGAATATGCCATACATCCGGCTCATCGGCTTCATCAAACAAGACCTGCACTTGAGCAGGTAAGAGCGGCTTTAGAACACCATATTCCACCACAATTACCGCCCTTTTTGTCATCGGATCAGTTAGCTGGTTGCCTGTGTCTAGAAAAGCGTCAACCTGGACTTGTATTCCTTGAGATTTTATAAATAAGCCAAGCTTGAATACTTTTTCTATAATACGCTTCTTAAGTAAAATACTTATCACCTTAACCAATGAACCAAAAGCGATTACACCCAGTAACAGACCGCACCAAAAATTATTTGATATTATCAAACTGATGCCGTTTATACTGGAGATCCGGGCTGGCTGAAGATAAAAGATTATTCCGAAAATCAGTCCGCCAAGAACAAAAGAAGTAAGATAAAAAATACCCAAGCAAGTTAAAAACTTTTTCGGCTGGAGCGGTGCAAAAGTCAGCGCGATAATCAAAACAGAAGCTATCATCTTGAACCATACAGTCAACAGCAAGTTGTATCCAGGGATAAATAAAGCAAGCGCATAAGCAGCTCCCAATGCCGCCCCGGCGGCCAGGCGGCCTTTACCGGCCGGTGTACGGCTGAGCTTAGCGGTAGCCCAAAGAATTGCGTAGTTCATTACCAGGTTGCCGAAAAAAACTTGGTCGAGATACACTGTATAAAGCAACATCGCCCGACCCCTAACACTGGTAGGAAAATAAATACTCGTTACCAGTATATTACTTCAATTAAACCTTTATGACAGGCAAGTAAAATGATAACAGCCCTGACCTAATTATACATGGTCAGGGCCCAGGAATTTGTCGGGTCTTGAAACGATACGATATTTTTTTCTAAGAATTTATTACTGATATCACCGGTTTGCCATCAATAATTTCTCCAATTTCAGCTCCCGCCACTCCTTCCGCCAACAAACGCTCTGTGAAAATTTTTGTTTTGTCCCCTGGAACAGCCATCAACAGACCACCTGAAGTCTGAGGGTCGGCTAGAATAAGTCTGTCGGCATCTTCAATGCCGCTTTTCCATTTTAGAAAATCGCTGAGATAATTCAGATTACGATAAGCGCCTGCCGGGATAATACCCATACCGGCGAGGGATCGCGCCTGCTTCAAAACAGGTATGTCCGGAAGCCGAAGCCTCGCCCCCACACCGCTTGCCGTCAACATTTCATAGAGGTGCCCTAATAGTCCGAAACCGGTTACATCTGTACACGCGTTTACACCTATCTCAGTCATAACCCGGGCGGCACGGTCATTTAGAGTCGCCATCAATTCAACGGCATGTTGATAAGTCGAATTGTCAATCAAATCTCCTTTGAGAGCCGTTGTTATAATACCTATGCCAAGTGGTTTGGTCAGGATCAGGGTATCTCCCGGTCGCGCCCCGGCATTTTTTACAATGCGTTCAGGATGGACCACACCGGTTACGGCCAGTCCATATTTTAGCTCTTCATCTTCTATGGTGTGCCCGCCGGCTGTAATCGCCCCCGCTTCTTTTACTTTTTCGGCACCGCCCTTGAGGATCTGCACCATAACTTCCAATGGTAAAGTTTTAGTTGGAAAACCGACTATATTTAAAGCTAATAACGGTTTCGCGCCCATGGCATAAATATCGCTCAACGCGTTAGCGGCTGTTATCAATCCGAATGTATAGGGATCGTCAACTACCGGTGTAAAGTAGTCTACTGTTTGCACTATCGCCATATCATCATTTAGCCGGTATACAGCCGCGTCGTCAGAGGTGGAGGAACCAACCAACAGGTCCGGATCTTCAACTTGTTCTAACTGGCACAGTACCTGCGCCAGGTCACTGGGACTGAGCTTGGCCGCTCATCCGGCGCAACTGGCCATTTGAGTCAGGCGATATTTTTCTTCCTGCATTTCATTCCCCCCTCTCCCGCTATATATAAAAATTACAAGTAGCCAGAATTCAGTAGTCAGTAGTCAGAATATTTAAAGACAGTAAAATACATTTTCCCATTCTGACTCCTGACT
>MVQK01000049.1 GCA_002067515.1 Pelotomaculum sp. PtaB.Bin013
TGAAGTGATTCTCCCATCTCCATACTGGGTAAGTTATCTGGAACAAATAAAACTGGCCGGGGCTGAGGCAAGGTTCGTAGAAACGCGGGAAGATAACGATTTTAAATTAACACCGGCAGAATTGGAAGCAGCAATTAATTCACGCACTAAATTATTAATATTGAATTCCCCCAGTAATCCCACGGGTGCGGTTTACTCTGAAATAGAGCTTGAAGCTCTTGGAGAGGTCATCATTAAACACGATATTACAGTAATTTCCGATGAAATATATGAGAAATTGATTTACGATGACACCCGGCATGTCAGCATTGCATCTCTTTCACAGGAACTAAAAGAGCGGACAGTAGTAATTAATGGCGTTTCAAAAGCTTATGCGATGACTGGTTGGCGAATTGGTTATGCCGCCGCGACAACCTCTGTTGCATCAGCTATGGCCGACTTGCAGAGTCATTCCACATCGAACCCTACCTCTATCGCGCAGGCAGCCAGCACTGTTGCGCTCACCGGTGAGCAGGAGCCAGTCAGCAGGATGGTGGCTGAGTATACCAGGCGGAGGGATTATGCTCTTGATCGTTTAAGGGCTATTCCCGGCATTACTTGTACCAAGCCCGATGGCGCTTTTTACTTGTTCCCCAATGTAAAAAATTGCTTCGGTAAGTCATTTAAAGGAAAAATAATTAATAATGCGAGCGATTTGGCCGCAATCCTGCTTGATGAAACCCAAGTAGCGGTAGTACCTGGATTGGCTTTTGGAAATGATGATTATTTGCGAATATCATATGCAATTTCAATGGATGGTTTAAAAGAAGGGTTGGACCGGATTAATTCGCTTATTAGTGAATTAAAATAAGCTGCTGAAATGGATTACGGATGAAATGCTTAAAGCGCATAAAAGCGCTTTTTTTATAGCCAAATACTTGCTATAGATGACTAGAACATTTTATAATTTACCAAGATATTTTTTTGATTGTGAAGGAATTTCTTTTACCAAGCGCGAATAACACCCCATTCCTTTTTCTGGTCACTTAAACTTGTTGAAAAAGGATTACAAAATAATTTTAAAAGAATAGATAATACTAAATTATTATGAAGAAATAGTTTGAAACCGGGTGGTGGGGAATTGTTAAAAAGCATGACTGGATATGGACGTGGAGAGGCAAACGCATGCGGTAAAAAATTTACCGTTGAGCTTAAAGCGGTGAACCATCGCTTTTGTGAAGTGGTTTTACGGCTGCCGCGCCCGCTTATGTCAATGGAAGATCAGATAAAACGTTTAATCCAGTCACAGATAGCTCGCGGGCGAATTGACTGTTTTTTAGGAATAGAGAAGTGCAGTGAAGAGACAACAGCCTTAGTAAAAGTTGACAAAGCTCTAGCAGCGGCGTATTATAAGGCAATGAAAGAACTGCAGGAAGAGCTTGGCGTGGAGGGCAAAATTAAACTAAAGCACCTTACAGTACTGCCAGGTGTAATGTCTTTGGAAGAAGTTGCCGACAATGTGGAAGAATGGTGGTCAGCTATAAGGGAAGCAGTTGAAAATGCTCTTGAAGATTTAATAAAGATGAGGGTGACAGAAGGAGAACAGCTGGCTAAGGATATTTGGAAAAGAGTCGGACAAATAGCCATCCATAACGCTAAAATAAGGGAAAGAGCGCCTTATGTTGTGGAAGATTACAAGGAAAGGTTGGAAAAACGTCTTAATGATTTTCTAAATAACAGTGGGTTGGACGCTGGACGTATTACAGCAGAAGCGGCATTGTTTGCCGAACGCTCCAACATTACTGAAGAAACTGTGCGATTGGATAGTCATTTGAGTCAGGTTTATGCTTGTCTGGGTGCAGACGAAGCTGTTGGACGGAAGTTTGATTTTTTAATTCAGGAAATGAACAGGGAAATCAATACAATCGCCTCAAAGGCAAACGATCTTGAGATAAACAGATTGGTCATAGAAGTAAAGAGTGAGTTGGAAAAAATAAGAGAACAAGTTCAGAATATAGAGTAAAATAATAAATATAACCTGGGGGAAGACAATACTAAGGGGGAAGTGTAATGGAGATCAAGTTGATTAATATCGGTTTTGGTAACATCGTCTCGGCTAACCGGATTATCGCCATAGTCAGCCCGGAATCTGCGCCAATAAAAAGGATTATAACGGAAGCCAGGGATCGGGGCATGCTGATTGACGCTACCTACGGGCGCCGTACCAGAGCTGTAATTATCGCGGACAGCGATCATGTAATTCTTTCCGCAGTTCAACCGGAAACTGTGGCTCATCGATTGGTGTCCAAAGAAGTGATACCGCAGAATGAAGATTCATCTGATTGACATGAGGTAAATGGCAGTGCAGGAAAAAGGTTTATTACTGGTACTATCCGGTCCTTCCGGTGCGGGAAAAGGAACCATTTCCTTAGCTCTTCAAAAGGAAAATCCTTCATTGCGTCTTTCTGTTTCCGCTACTACCAGACAGCCCAGGAAAGATGAAGTGGACGGGTTACATTATCATTTTTTAAAAAAAGAAGTTTTTAAAAATTTAATTAATAATGATCAACTTCTCGAATGGGCCGAGGTTTATGGCAATTATTATGGAACTTTGCGGCGATTTGTACAAGAGTCCCTTGAACAAGGGGACGATGTAATGCTTGAAATTGATATTCAAGGCGCTCTTCAGGTAAGGCAAAATTTTCCTGACGCAGTGCTGATTTTTATTGCTCCACCGTCAAAATCCGAATTAAGGTCGCGTCTTATTTCAAGAGACACAGATTCAAAAGAAGAAATCGAAAAGCGTTTGGGTTGCGCCATAAGTGAAATGGAACTTGCTCGTCAGTATGACTTTATTGTTATTAACGATGATATTTCGAAAGCGTTGGAAAAAGTCCGTGCGGTTATAACAGTTGAAAAATTGCGTCCCAGGTACCACGAGTTATTTTTTATGCAGTTCAAACAATAGTGTTTACTGGAGGGTAGATATGAACCAACCAACTCTCGATGAGCTAATGGAAAAGGTAGACAGCCGGTATACCCTGGTTGTGGTAGCCGCAAAGCGGGCTAGGGTACTCACCGAGAGGGGAAATACCAAGCTCGAAAAGGCTAGCGACAAGCCAGTGACCACCGCGCTTAAAGAAATAGCCGTGAACAAGATTATCTATAAAAGAAACAAGACGGGAATCAAGTAGTGGCAGGGAGGATTACTAATGCTGGCGGGTAAAAATATTACCGTGGGAATAGCCGGCGGTATAGCGGTTTTTAAAGTTGCTCAATTAGTAAGCAATCTTGCTTCCGCCAAGGCCGAGGTGCGAGTGATAATGACCCGGGCGGCCCAGGAATTTGTTAAACCGCTTACCTTCCAGACACTATCCGGGCATCATGTGTATACTGATTTATTTGAAAGAACGTTTGGCGGACCAGTTCAGCATATAGATCTGGCCAGCGGTTCAGATCTGATCGTTCTTGCACCTGCTACAGCTAATATTATCGGCAAAGCCGCTAACGGCATTGCCGATGATTTGATTTCCACCGTGGTTATGGCTGCAACATGCCCTGTGCTCGTTTGTCCGGCAATGAATGTAAATATGTATAATAACCGGGTTGTTCAGCGAAACGTGACAATATTGCGTGACCTTGGTTACCATATTGCCGAACCCGGGGTAGGTCGATTGGCCTGTGGCACAGAGGGCCGCGGCAGATTAGCCGAGCTAGATCTTATCATGGATAAGATCAATTTTATACTTTCTGATAATAGGGATCTGAATGGGCTGTCGGTGATGGTTACAGCCGGTCCAACTACAGAACCGATCGATCCGGTGCGGTATATAACAAACAGGAGTTCGGGCAAGATGGGTTATGCTGTTGCTGATGCCGCAGCCAGGAGAGGCGCCCGTGTTGTATTAATCAGTGGGCCAGTGGCGTTGAATCCGCCACCAGGGGTTGAAGTAATAAATGTAGAAACAGCAAACGAGATGTACTCCGCAGTGATGGATCGTTTTTCAATGGTTGACTCTGTAATTATGTCTGCAGCTGTGGCAGACTATAAGCCCAAAATAACAGCAAATCAAAAAATAAAAAAACATGAGAGTACTCTAACAATAGAGCTTGAAAAGAACCCCGATATTCTTGCCCAGTTAGGTAAAATGAAAGAACGCCAGGTTTTAATTGGTTTTGCCGCTGAGACCGAAGAACTGGTAAATAATGCCATGATAAAAGTGGAGCGCAAGAATTTGGACATGCTGGTAGCTAATGATGTCACTCTGCCCGGCGCTGGATTTGGAACGGACACCAATATTGCCAAGCTGGTCTTCCCCAGCGGCAGGATTGTTTCCTTGCCCAAAATGGACAAGTTGTCGCTGGCTAATCATATTCTGGATGAACTAGTGATTTTAAGAAAAGGTAAAGAATAATTTAGTAAGAATTAGTTGACAATTGAAGAGATATGTATGACAGTACATGGATTACTGAATATTTTTAATTTTTTAATAGAAGTCACACGAAGCTTGTTTTATAAATATTACAAAAAGGATTCCATTATTACATGTAGAATATTTATAGTATTTATATAAATTAGTTAAATATTGTTCACCTTGGTTAGGAGTTAAGGCATGATTTATTTGAATAACATTCTCGGTGTTATTTTACGTTGGGGACTTGTTAATATCGCGGCTGTATTGATAATTATTCTTTTCAAACCAACGCCCATGGAGATTGTTATATTAATGATTCTTGCCAGTTTAACTGCCACTTGCCTTGTTATTCAACACATCTGGAAACATCAGAATGCAAGGATAAAAAAAGTGGAGCTTGATTTCCTGCATGCCCAGATAAACCCGCACTTTTTATTCAATACACTGAACACCATAGTATCTTACACCAGGACAAATCCCGAAACTGCCCGCCGTCTCCTAATACGGTTGGCTTCTTTCTTCCGCCATGCCTTAAAGAGACACGGGCATTTTAACAGTCTGAAAGAAGAGATTGAATATATAAACACTTATCTGGTGCTTGAAAAGGCACGTTTTCGCGAAAAATTAGTAATCCAAAGAGATATTGACCCCGAATTGCTAAATTACCGGGTACCCGCGTTAACTCTACAACCTATTGTTGAAAATGCTATAAAACACGGTATTCAACCCAAAATTGGGGCGGGGACGGTGCATATAAAAGTAAAAGCGTCAGGAGATGAAATGCTTTTTGTGATTTCGGACGACGGGGTTGGGATGAACAAAGATGATTTAAAGAATATAATGCTTCCCGGTTTTGGCTCTGGTAACGGAATTGGTTTGAGCAATGTTCATGAGCGACTGATAAGCTTATTTGGTAAGAATTACGGCCTCCGTATAGAAAGTAGTGAAAACAAAGGCACCACTGTTTGCTTTAGGGTTCCTTTGATGATTAGTGAAGATGTTAAAGGAGGTCTCACCGGTGAAGCTAAAAGCGCTGATTGTCGATGACGAGTATCCTGCCAGGCAGGAACTTCGTTTAGCCTTGAGCAATTTTAGTAATATTGAAATAGTTGGTGAGGCTACCAATGCCTATGAAGCCTTGGAACTGATCAAGGCGCTCCATTATCAAGTTCTTTTTCTTGATGTTTCTATGCCGGGTATGAGCGGTTTGGAAGTGGCGGCGGCTATTCAGGAACTGGAAACCAGACCATACATTATTTTTGTTACTGCCTATAAAGAGTATGCTGTTTCCGCTTTTACGGTAGACGCCGTCGATTATTTGCTAAAACCGGTTGATCCGGGACGTTTAAAAAAAGCCATTAATAAAGTGAATAAGATAGCGCAGAATGATATGTTGCTGTCTGAGTTGGCAGCGACGGTGGAACAGACCCCTGGCAAGCATATTGAAGAACGAACACGTGAAAAAAAAATGGACTCTTTGCAGCGTGAGATCCAGGATCATATAAGAATAGATTGTATTCCGGCGGGTAAACAGGGCAAAACTATTTTAGTGACTGAATCTGATATTTTTTATGCTTTTACTTTGCAGGATAATGTTTATATTAAAACTGAATCTGATAAACTTTTTACCCGTTTTACCTTAAAAGAGCTAGAGACAAGACTTAATCAGCAATATTTCTTCCGGACCCACCGATGTTACCTGGTAAACCTGCACAAAGTAAAAGAAATAGTTCCATTTTTTAACGGTACATACAACCTTATTGTTGCAGATAAGGAAGGAAGCGAAGTTCCAGTAAGCAGAGCTCAGGCGAAAAAACTCAGACGAATTTTAGGTTTTTAGATATTTTTAATTTGAAAATGCGTTAAATGAACTGTCCTGCGTGTTTTGAAACGGGTAGGTTGACCCGTTTTCAAAGTAATATCACTTTTGGGCAGGTTTTTTCTTTTTACTGAAGAAAGATTAGGATAAAATAATTGGAAAGAGCTAGTTGTCGGGAGTTGGATATTTATTGGAAAATAATTGCGTTATGCTACCGGTGGAAGGCTTGGCCGGCATTGGCGTGGACACCGTGGAAATTGACCGGTTAAAAAATGCGGTGGAGCGTATAGGCGAACGGTTTCTTAACAGGATTTTTACTCCTTCTGAACGGTGCTATTGCGACAAGAAACGGGATCGATACGCTTGCTATGCCGCGCGATTCGCAGCAAAAGAAGCTGTTTTCAAAGCAATGGGTACTGGAATTACAGGTGTTCGCTGGACTGACGTGGAAGTCGGTAAGTTAACGGGAGGTTGTCCTATTGTGCAGTTGCACAATAAAACAGCTATTCTTGCAAGAAATAAAGGAATTTGTGAAATAAAAATAAGCTTATCCCATGACCGGGCCAGGGCAATGGCTTTTGCTGTAGCTATAAGAGAGGAGGCGTAAAAATGCGGGTTGTTACTGCTGAGGAAATGAAGAAGCTGGATCAGACTGCTATCAAAGAATACAAAGTTCCAGGACTTGTTTTGATGGAAAACGCCGGCCGCCAGGTAGTGGAGGTTATAAGGAAAGTGCTGGGAAATGTGCGCGGTAAAGTTATCACTGTATTTGTCGGTAAAGGAAACAATGGTGGTGACGGCTTCGTAATAGCGCGTCACCTGCTAAATATGGGTGCGGAAGTTAAGGTGCTGGCCATAGCGGAACTTGATGAGATCACCGGTGATGCCGCCACTAATCTTAACATCTGGCGGAAGATGGGTCAGAAAGTATACTCTTTGCAACATGGGGACGGGATAAATATAGTCCGTTTGGTTCTAATGAATACGGATCTAATTGTTGACGCTATTTACGGAACTGGTTTTCGCGGAAAAATGGTTGAAAAAACAGGGCGAATAGTAGAAGTGTTGAATGGAAGCGGCAAACCTATAGTTGCCGTGGATATCCCGTCAGGTCTGGAAGCGGATACCGGAAAAGCAAGCGGGCCATGCATTCAAGCTGCTCACACGGTTACTTTTGCCCTCCCCAAGTTGGGGTTGATTCTGGAACCAGGCGCTGATTACGCCGGTGAACTACACGTTGTCGATATTTCTATACCGGCCGTTCTTATAGAAAAAGAAGCGCCGCAAAGATATTTGATTACTGGAGAAATGATTAAGGAATGGCTGTCTCCCCGCCCTTCAGACGCCCATAAGGGTAACTTCGGGCGGGTATTGGTTGTGGCTGGCTCACGCGGGATGACCGGAGCAGCTTGCCTGGTTGGCGAAGCCGCCCTGCGAGCTGGAGCGGGTCTGGTTACAGTGGCGGTGCCTGAATCACTGCATGACATAATGGAATCAAAACTGACGGAAGTTATGACTGTGCCATTGCCTGATACAGGAAAGGGACACTTGAGCCGTGGCGCTCGCCAAAACATACTTTCCTTGCTGGATAACGCGGATGTATTAGCTCTGGGTCCAGGTTTATCAACCGTACCAGAAGTGGTTGCTATGGTTAGAGAGCTCTTGCCGTCAGTACGAATTCCGTGTGTGATTGACGCCGACGGCTTAAATGCATTGGCGGGAGAAGTCGAGATTCTGAGAAAAATCCAGGCTCCGGTAGTGATAACCCCTCATCCCGGTGAAATGGCCCGATTAATGGACGTTACGACAAGGGAAATTCAAGAGGATCGTCTATCAATTGCAGGAAAAGCGGCAACAATATGGAATGTAGTCGCGCTGCTCAAAGGAGCCCGAACGGTAGTGGCCGCTCCGGACGGAGCTATTTACATTAATCCCACCGGTAACCCGGGTATGGCTACCGGCGGCAGCGGCGATGTACTGACAGGGGTAGTGGCGGCGCTTATCGCGCAAGGTCTGAATCCGGCTCAAGCGGCATCCGCAGGAGCTTATGTGCATGGCCTGGCCGGTGACATGGGTGCCAGGATAAAGGGAATGATCGGTTTAACAGCCGGAGACATATTATTTAACCTGCCGGCAGCAATGATGAATGTTGTTGGCACTGATTGAATACCTATTTTCAGGAGGTGTTACCATGATCATCGGAGTGCCTAAGGAAATAAAAATAAATGAGGATCGTGTTGCTATAACTCCAGCAGGCGTTCAGACATTTACCGGGGCTGGACATAAGGTTTTGATTGAGGAAAAAGCCGGCCTTGGCAGCGGTATTACAGACGAAGCGTATGTTTCTTCAGGAGCTGAGCTGGTTGCCACCGCCGCTGAAGTCTTCAAACGCGCAGATATGATAATGAAGGTGAAAGAACCGCTTCCCAGTGAGTTCCAGCTACTGAGAGAAGGACAGATTCTTTTTACTTATCTCCATCTTGCTCGTGAACCGGAGTTAACAGCCGCCTTAATCAAAAACAAAGTGACAGCCGTGGCGTACGAAACTATCCAACTGGATAACGGTGTTCTGCCATTACTCACACCGATGAGTAAAATTGCGGGAAAGATGGCTGTCCAGGTTGGCGCTCATTTTCTTGAAAAGCCGTACGGGGGCAAAGGAATCTTATTAGGCGGGGTACCAGGGGTGGCCGCCGCGGACGTGGTGATCATCGGCGCCGGATCTGTAGGTGCCAGCGCCCTCAAAGTGGCTGTGGGAATGGGAGCGCAGGTTACCATTATCGACCAGAATGCCGAACGGCTACGCTACCTTGATGACCTGTACGGCGGGAGAATTAATACCCTGGTTTCAAACCAGTTTAATATCAGGCAATCTGTACGTTATGCGGATCTTTTGATTGGGGCCGTGCTCGTAGTCGGCGCAAAAGCGCCAAAGCTTGTTAGTGAAGAAATGGTTAAAGAAATGAAGCCCGGTTCGGTCATTGTCGACGTTTCCGTTGATCAGGGGGGCTCAATTGAGACGATTGACAGAGTTACCACTCATAATGATCCTGTTTACATTAAATATAACGTACTCCACTATGCAGTAGCCAATATGCCAGGCGCCGTCGCCCGGACTTCCACATTTGCCTTGACAAATGCCACCCTTCCTTATGCCTTGGAGTTGGCGAACAATGGTTTTTATGAAGCTGTCAAGAATAATAACGCTTTATCGCGCGGGGTAAATACTTATAAAGGCAATCTCACCTGCGGGGCGGTAGGAGAATCTTTGAAAAAAGATTATATGAAAATCGCTGATTTATTGGGATAACCTTTAACGGATAACCTTTAACGATTGACATAATGTGCTTTTTCAGGAGTGGAACTAGTATGTCCGTATATCCAGTTTGGGCTGAGATCAATTTGGATGCGATTGCCAACAATGTCCGGGAGATTCGTCGTGTTACCAAGTCTACAGCCAAAATATTGGCAGTGGTCAAAGCTAACGGCTACGGTCACGGCGCAGTTGAAGTAAGCCGGGTCGCTTTGGCCAACGGCGCAACGTGGCTCGGTGTCGCCAGAATATCGGAAGGGGTGGCGCTTCGTGAGGCGGGGTTGGAAGCCCCGGTGCTGGTTTTAGGGTATATACCACCGGAACAGGCTGTTGAAGTTGTGCGCCACCGGCTATCGCAGGCTGTTTATACCCGCGAAATGGCCTTGGTATTGGCGGAAGCCGCGGCGCGGGGCGGGACACGGGCGAAAGTGCATATTAAAGTTGATACCGGTATGGGCAGAATTGGCTTGGTGTCAGGTCCGGATATTGTAGACGAAATATTACGACTGGCGAAAACACCGTATCTAGAAGTAGAGGGTATTTTCACGCATTTTGCTAACGCTGACGCTGATAAAAATTATACCAAAATGCAATTGGAGCGTTTTCTCGACATTACAGAAGCGCTACGGAAGAGTGGTCTCGACATCCCGCTAAAACATGCTGCCAACAGTCCGGCATTAATGGAAATGCCGGAGACACACTTGGACATGGTAAGGGCAGGGATCATTGTCTATGGCCTAAATCCTTCCGACAGACTTAAACACACTGGCTTAAAACTTTATCCGGCCATGAACCTGAAGGCTAAAGTCGCTTATGTTAAAACTGTGCCGGCTGGTTTTAAAGTTAGTTACGGGTGTACCTATACAACTGCTAAACCAACAGTTATCGCCACTTTGCCTCTAGGGTACGCCGACGGCTATCCAAGGTCGCTTTCTTCTAAAGGGGAGGTCTTGTTGAATGGCCGGCGGCGGCCTGTAATTGGCAGGGTTTGCATGGACCAGATTATGGTTGACGCCGGCAACGACTCGCATATAAAGATGGGGGATGAGGCTGTGCTCATCGGCCGCCAGGATGACGAAGAAATTACTGCTGATGATATAGCGATGAAATTAGGTACGATTAATTATGAAGTAGTTTGTATGATCAGCCTACGGGTCCCCAGA
>MVQK01000050.1 GCA_002067515.1 Pelotomaculum sp. PtaB.Bin013
ATCTTTAAGTAAAATAACTTTCATCTTGCGCCTCCCCGTAAGTTGGTCTCAATTAAGGAAAGGGGACACACCTCTATTTAATGCCTTAGCTTTGGGGCTGAGGAATGTCCCCAACGAGTTCATTTCAGGTCCGGCAACCGCCGGAAGTTTATCAAGGGGTCAGTTGCCCCTAACAATAATAATACCGTAACGCTAAAGGGAAGGTACGAAAAAGCCAGAATAAGAATAATGATTTTCAGCGGCAGCGCCAGGTTAATCTTCCGGTAATAAAAGACTGCCACGGATAGTCCCATAATCAGGTACAGAATTAACAGGACAAACAAAATATTTTTACCTGTCTTCGCCAGCGACAAGCTGAACTGGTCACCCAGCAAGGTAAGTCCCAGGCCGGCGATTAATCCCCAGATACTATACCACGGCAAATATATGGCGGAAAATAAAGGAGCCTGGGGAATCTTGAACTTCAGGCGCTCCAGAACTATACTTGACAGAATGTACGTCAGCGTGGCGGAAATTGCCGATGAAACAACTATCTGACCGGGAATATAGAATTCAAGAAGACCGACCCAATCATTAAAATTCGCCTGTTTTTCAGGATACATACTTTCTAATGCTTGCATTTGCTGGTTCATTGCCATCCACTGCTGCTCCAGCAAACGGCGTTTTTCCTGCCCCAGCACCAGGGGGTTTTCACCGGTCAGGGTATACATCAGCGTCACCGATACCACCGTCAGCACAACCGCCGCCAATAGGGAGACAACAAGACTTTTGCCGGAAGAAACATAATTCTTGAAAAGCATCCCGTACACAATTCCCAGAAGTCCGTATTGAATGATCATGATCAGCGCCGCGGCCGGCTCATGTCCGGCAAACAGCATTATAAAACCGGCTGTGGCCAGGGCCAGAATACCATACCTGGCATCAAGACGCAGCACCAAAAGTATTGCCGGAAGCGGCATTAGGATAATTGCCGGAAAATTAACTATAGGAATAAAAACTCCTGCCAGTCCGGTAACAGCGATAAGCGCGGTATAAACAATCCATTCCAACAGGCCCCCGGTTTTTTCGCCGGCTGCCAAGGGATCACCTCTTTTTATCAACCAGGTAATTTAATAGATTGGAAATGTCTCCGTACCATTTTTCCACTTCGTGGTTCTCATCGATACCCTGGCGCAGTTTGGATTCTATCTTCAAATCAAGGCGGGGAAAATTGATCCCCAGCCGCCTGCCCAAGACATAACAGGTAATCACCAGGCTGGCCAGCGCATCAAGGATCAACTCTTCACTACCCCTGAGCATTGATTTAAAAAGCGCTGAAAGGGAGGTGAGCAGGTCGGCTTTCAACCACTCTATAACCTTAATATTCTTGGCAATGCCGCCCTCTTGGCCGCCGGTAATCATTTTATGTCCTCCCGAAATGGGTAATACTCAGTAGTCAGTAGTCAGAATAAGAAAATGGTTTATTGTCTCAAGATATTCTGAATTCCGACTCCTGAATTCTGAGTACCAGAATAATAACTTTTATATTCTATGTAACCGGTTTCTTTTCCTCCCTCGCTTTATAACGAATCGTTTGTTATTTGTTCCCCTAATTGTTATACGTTTGGTGACCCTGGGGCAGTCATGCGCGGCTCAAGTTTGGCCTATATAACAATAAAGGGGAGCTTTTTGGCTCCCCATGCTGTCATTCTGCGGTATAAGGCAGAAGGGCGATATAGCGTGCCCTTTTTATTGCCGTTGTCAACAACCGCTGATGCTTGGCGCAGTTGCCTGATATCCGACGGGGCAAGATTTTTCCCCGCTCGGTAACATACTTTTTAAGACGCGGCACATCCTTATAATCAATGGCCGCCATTTTGTCCACACAAAAGCTGCAAATCCGCTTTTTGCCCCTGCGGCCTCTTTCACGTTTCAATAAAATTCCTCCTTAAACCGGCGACCTAATAACGGCTGCCTGTTGTTTTAAAACGGAATGTCATCTTCATTAAATCCTATCTCGCTGCCGTACCCCTGATTTTCACCGGCAACTGCCCCGCTCTCTTTAGCACGGTCAAGGAAACGCACGTTTTCAGCCACCACTTCGGCAGCTTTCCTGCGTATGCCCTGGCTATCGTCATAAGAGCGAATCTGCAGCCTGCCTTCGACCGCGACCAACCTGCCTTTGCCAAGATAATTGGCGCAAGTTTCGGCTTGTTTCTGCCAAACAACAATATCAATAAAGTCAGCTTCTTTTTCCCGATCCTTTGAAAAGCGCCGGTCAACCGCCAGGGTAAACTTCGCCACGGCAATCCCGCTCGTGGTATAACGCAGATCAGGCTCTTTGGTCAGCCTGCCGATTAAGATTACTTTATTTAGCATATTCCCACCGTCCCGGTCTTCTTTCCCCGGCAAACCCGGAGCTGGATTTATTCTTCTTCGCGGACAATGATATGCCTAAGCACTTCATCCGTAATCTTAAACACACGGTCAAGTTCAGAGGACACTTTGGATTCGGCGTTAATATGGAGTATGACATAAAAGCCTTCCCTGAAGTCTTTCACCTCAAAGGCCAGCCTGCGCTTACCCCATTTATCCACTTTAAGTACCTCGCCGCCTTGACTCTCGATCAAGTCTTTGAATTTATCAATGACCGCCGTGCTCTTATCTTCGTCCAGATCAGGACGGATAATAAAGACTACCTCGTACTTGCGCAAACCATTCACCTCCTCCCTATGGACTATGGCCCTACCTCACAGTAGAGCAGGGTGGAACGTCAAAATCCATATTTTGACCTGTAAATTATAACACAATGCTATTTATTTGACAAGAATAAACGAATGACTTGTGAACTTGCAACGCTCCTCATGTTCGTCACTACTGATCGCTTTTTGCAGTGCCCGGCGCTCCGGACGGGCTGTATTGGGTCATGGCCGACAAGCCGGATATCGTACCCAACCCCATGGTTTCCACTACCGAACTTGGCACAACCACCAGAGCGCCCTTCTCCTTCAACCCCTCGTAGAGTATGTTCATGGCCCTTAGCTGCAGCGCGACGGGGCTACTTTCATATGTCTTGGCGGCTTCGGCGAATTTCTCAGCGATCTCCGTTTCCGCGGTTCCCAGGATAATCCTGGCTTTGCGCTCCCTTTCAGCCTGGGCTTCCCGGGACATGGCGTCCTGAAGGTTGGCCGGTATAATCACGTCGCGTATCTCTACCGACTGAACCGAAATACCCCACGGCTCGGTACGCTGGTCAATAACTCTCTTCAGTTCTTCGTCTATCTGGTCCCGGCCAGCCAGCATTTCAGAAAGAAGCGTCTTGCCGATTAGGTCCCTTAAGGCGGTCTGCGCCGCCCAGGATACGGCATCCTTATAGTTTTCAACTTCTAGAGCCGCCTTCTCCGCGTCCCAGACCATCCAAAAAAGGACAGCGTCCACATCAACCGGAACCGTATCCTTGGTCAGAGTTTGTTCAGCGTTAAAAGGATTAGCGATCACCCGCTGGTCCACCCATGATGAAACAGAGTCGATAACCGGGATGATTAAAAACAATCCCGGCCCCGCCAGGCCTTTGAATTTACCCAGCCTGAGGATAACGGCTTTCTCCCACTGCCTGGCGACCTTGACCGCGGACGAGATTATTAAGGCGGCAATAACCGAAATCACCGACACGGCAGTGCTGTTGAGAGCGGAGCCGGCAATGAAACCCAAAACAGCGATGACAACAAATAATAACACCGCAACAGAATTTACCCTTGGTTCCGGGGCCCGCGTTTTTTCTTTTGACCGCATTTTAAAAGCTCCTTTCTTTTATTAACCCTATTGTTTATTCTTTATCCTTTTTTCCAACTCCGTTAGTAATAACTCCGGCGCAAATCCCCGTGACGCGCATTCAATGAGCAGCGTATCGATTAAATCTTGCAAGCTCTTCTCCCTGTCATCAGCCTTTATTTCCGTTATCTCCCTGACAAAGGTTCCTTTACCCTGGCGGGTCGCCAGAAATCCTTCACTCTCTAATTCGGAGTAAACACGGGCTACCGTGTTGGCATTAATCCGCAAGTCCACGGCCATCTGGCGCACCGTCGGCAATTGGGCTCCGGGCGGGTATTTGCCTGTGGCCACCGCCAGTTTAATCTTCTCTTTCAGTTGAATATAGATTGGTATGCCACTCTTTAAATCTAAATCAAACAGCAAATAGCAAACACCTCCCAACGAACATTATACTATTATATTAGTACAATAATACAAATAGATCAATATATATTTCCCAAAAAATTAATTTGACTCCTGTGCTGGCCGCACAACTTCCTTTACCGATTTTTCAAATTTAGGGCGGGGCAGCAGCAATACCCTTCCACACTTCAAGCATTTTATCCGGAAATCCACTCCTGTGCGCATGACCTCCCACAAGTCACTGCCGCATGGATGCGCTTTTCTGGTCTTGATTACGTCGCCAACCGAAAACTTTTGCAAGCTTCTAACCTCCCCGGATACCCTTTTTGTTATGCTTTAAATATCCTAATTAATTCGAATAAATATTATTATAAAAATCTATTATCAAAAAATAATAGAATATTCAATAAATAATAACGTGCAATATTATAGCGTAAGACTATTTTCGACCGTCTTACGCTATAAATCATACAGTTTGCCAAGCTATTTATCAAACAATTTGCTTACTGAAAGATCCTCGTGGATTCTGATGATTGCCTCGCCCAATAACGGCGCCACGGAAAGAATCTTAATTTTATCAATTAACTTTTCTTTCGGTACCGGTATAGTGTTGGTAATCACCACTTCTTTTATCGGCGATTCCTCCAGCCGCTCGAGCGCCGGGCCTGATAAAACACCGTGAGTACAGCAGACATATATGTCATTAACGCCCCATTTTTTCAATGCGGCGGCCCCTAAGGTAATTGTACCGGCAGTGTCGATGATGTCGTCAACCATAATCACAGTCTTGCCGTGGATGGCGCCGATAATATTAGTGATTTCCACCATATTGGGTTCCGGCCGGCGCTTGTCGATGATGGCGATGGGCGCGCCGATACGCTCGGCTAAATCCCTGGCGCGGGTGACCCCGCCCAGGTCGGGTGACACCACTACGACATTCTCCAGTTTAGCCTGTAAAAAATATTCAGCCAGGATCGGCACTCCCGGCAAATGATCCACCGGTATGTCAAAAAACCCCTGAATCTGGCCGGCATGCAGGTCCATGGTGAGAACCCGCCTGGCCCCGCTGGCAGTAAGTATATTAGCAACCAGTTTCGAGGTAATCGGATCACGCGCCCTTGTTTTCCGGTCCTGCCGGGCGTACCCGTAGTAAGGCATCACTGCCGTAATGCGCCTGGCGGAGGCTCGCCGTACGGCATCGATCATAATCAGAAGCTCCATCAGGTTTTCGTTAACCGGTGTGCTGGTGGGCTGGATCACAAAAACATCCGCCCCCCTGACACTCTCATCAATCCTGACTTGCACTTCCCCGTCACTGAAATGCGTAACTTTTGACGCCCCGATAGTGACGCCAAGATACTGGCAAATTTCTTCAGCCAGTTCAGTGTTGGCGTTGCCGGTGAAAATCTTTAGATTTTTGTAACGCGATGACATCCTGCCAGACCCCCAAATCTTTTATCAAGGATTTAAAATATTACTAATCTTTAGCTAAAATTTTTAGCTAATCTTTTATTTTCTTCCTATCAGCCCAGTTCTTTATTGCTGTCTGTTTCGCCCGCTCAATACCCAGGGCGCCGGCGGGTATATCCTTGGTAATCGTAGAACCCGCGCCGGTAATAGCCTTGTCCCCCACCTCCACCGGCGCCACCAGATTAGTGTTGCTGCCGATAAAAGCCCCGTCGCCAATACGTGTGGTCCATTTATTGCGGCCATCGTAGTTGCAGGTAATAGTACCCGCTCCCACATTTACTTTTTTGCCAATCACAGCGTCCCCCACGTAGCTTAGATGGGGAACCTTGCTGCCATCCCCTATGTTAGACTTCTTTATTTCCACAAAATCGCCCACCTTGACACTTTGGCCCAGGGTAGTGTCAGGGCGCAAGTAGGCAAACGGGCCGATATTACAATTATCCCCAATACTACTGTCCAATACAATTGAATTTTGGATGGTAACCAGGTTGCCCACAGTGGCGTTAACCAGGCGCGAACCGGGACCAATCACACAATCTTCACCAATTACCGTGTCACCTTCGATGATAGTGAAAGGGTGAATAACCGTGTCGCGCCCCACCCGGGCTTTGCGGCTAACAAAAGTTGAGAGCGGGTCAATTACTGTAACCCCGGCTCTCATCATTTCATCCAGCACTCGCCTGCGCATATATTGTTCTGCTTCAGCCAACTGCACACGGTCGTTAATGCCTGCAAGCTCCATGGGATTTTTCAGCACGACAGCGCCGACCGTCAACCCGCTTTTAGCATATATATCTATAATGTCGGTAAGATAATATTCACCCTGGGCATTCGCGGGAGTAATCCTCGCCAGGGCGTCAAAGAGTCCGGCCCCTTCAAAACAATAAACTCCGGTATTGATTTCACGGACTAGTTTTTCATCCCCGGACGCGTCTTTCTGCTCCACAATTTTTAATACCCGGCCCTGTTCGTCCCGGATCACCCGCCCATACCCCGCCGGGTCCTCCATCTCAGCGGTCAATACTGTGGCCGCCACTCCCATAGACCGGTGTTTTTCAACTAATTCAGCCAGGGTTCCGGCTTCAATTAGAGGAGTGTCACCGCACAGCACAAGCAGACAGCCTGAGAAATCCTTCAACACAGGGCCGGCCTGCGCCAGCGCGTGGGCTGTCCCAAGCTGCTCCGCCTGGAGAACCACCTCAGCCTTATTGCCAACTTCACGGGCTACCAGATCGGCTCCGAAGCCCGCGACAACGACCGTCTTTTGGACACCGGCTCCAGCCGCCGCGTCAATAACACAAGACAGCATCGCGCTGCCGCATACAGTATGCAGTACTTTGGGTAATTTTGAATTCATCCGGGTACCCTTACCCGCGGCCAGAATCACTGCCGCCAGATTCATCCGGCGACCCCCTTTATCAAGAATTCGAACAAAACCAATCAGTTACTTTACAAAATTATTACATAAACCATTCTACCCAAAAATCATTCTACAAAAATCTTTTATTTCCTTTCATTAAAGAGAAAAAAAGAGAGCTTACGCCCTCAATATCATGAAGTTGAAAAATTCATGATATTCTTACTAAACAACTTCACCATAGGCATTTAACACCGCTGTTTGTATTAATTCGCGAGCTGAAGATGTAATCGGGTGTGCAATATCGCGAAACTCCCCATCCGGAGTCTTCCGGCTCGGCATAGCTACAAACAAACCATTGTGCCCCTCCACAACTTTAACATCGTGGATAACGAATGAATCATCTAAAGTTACCGATACTATTGCCTTCATTTTCCCTTCCATCAAAACTTTGCGTACTCTAACGTCGGTAACTTCCAAAAAAATCACCACCTCTCCCCACATTAGTTACCGCACTATTTGGTTATATTTTCTACAACACCAGGCAAAATCCTCCTGCTTTTCAGTAATAATTACTGATTTATGAAAATATTTCCGGCACATAACCAGCTGTGGTTAAACAGGCAATTACTTGTTCGATATGTTCTTTGTTCCTTGTTTCCAAAGTCAGTTCCACTTCAGCTTGTTTTAAAGGTATCTCCTGTTTGATCCGGTCATGAGTGACTGAAATGACGTTAGCCCCGGCTTCAGCCACCACAGAGAGCAATTTCAGAAGACTGCCCGGCCTGTCTGTCACGATAGTGCGCAGCCTGACATACCGGCCGGTTTTAGCCAAACCACGCTCAATAATAATTGAAAGTGTGTTCACATCGATATTGCCGCCGCTTAAAACAACCGCCGTTTTAACATTTTCAAGCGTTGTTTTATTGTGAATCAAAGCCGCCAATCCTACCGCTCCGGCACCCTCCACCACTATCTTTGATCTTTCCAGAAGCATTAATATCGCGCTGGCAATTTCTTCATCGTCCACAATAACAAATTCATCAACACACTGTTTGATCAAGGCGAAAGTTATATCACCCGGTTCCCGGACAGCGATGCCATCCGCAAAAGTACCCGCGCCCCTGACTTTCCGCAAACCGCCTTCTATATAAGAACAGTACATTGACGGCGCGCCCTCGGCCTGCACCCCGATCACCCGCACGGACGGCTTGATTTCTTTAAGAGCAAAAGCAATGCCGGCAAGCAGGCCGCCGCCGCCAACCGGAACCAGCACAGCCTCGACATCCGGCAATTCTTCCAACAGTTCAAGGGCGATAGTCGCTTGACCGGCGACGACATCCAAATCATTAAAGCCGTGCACAAATACAGCGCCGCTTTTGCTTTGCAGTTTTCTAGCCATCTGGTAGGCCTCATCATACCCGCCGCCGGCCAAAACCACTTCCGCGCCGTATCCCTGTGTGGCCATAACCTTGGATATCGGCGCGCCCGCGGGCATTACCACAGTACAACGGATACCGGCCATAGCGGCGGCATAAGCCACACCCTGGGCGTGATTCCCGGCGGAAGCGGCAATCACGCCCAAGTCCCGGTCCTCCCCGCCCAAACTCATCACCTTGTTATAAGCCCCGCGGATTTTAAAAGAACCAGTCTTCTGCATATTTTCAAGTTTCAGATAGACAGAGTTGCCGGTTACCTTGCTGAAAGTGGTGGAGTAGTCCAATGGCGTGCGCCGGGCTATCCCAACCAAGCGGTCCCGGGCGAGGTAAATCTTTTCCATGGTCAGCCGGTCAGCCGCCATCTTATGTATTAGCTCCCTTCCTGGGGGACATTCCTCCGACCCATAGGTTAGGCTATTAAGGGAGGTGTGTCCCCTTTCCTATTACGGCTAACTACCCAGAATCCGCCTGGCCAGCTCCAGGTCGC
This sequence comes from Pelotomaculum sp. PtaB.Bin013, assembly GCA_002067515.1. Lineage (GTDB taxonomy): Bacteria > Bacillota > Desulfotomaculia > Desulfotomaculales > Pelotomaculaceae > Pelotomaculum_D > Pelotomaculum_D isophthalicicum. The sequence continues at coordinate 8,906 of MVQK01000050.1, forward strand.
CTGGTTTATCAACATCCACGCCTATTTCGGGATACTGTGAAACAACTACTTCTCCCTTTACAGCCAACAGTTCGGAGACCTTTTTTTGCACGTCCTTGACGGCAAGAATATGCAGCAAGTACTTGAGAACAAAAGAAAGGCCGATTAAGCGGCAAAGCCCAACGGGACTCTTGCGCTGCTCAAAGATTCTTTGCCCGTTCTCAACACACTGCTTAAAAACCGCGGGATTAAAGAGAAAAACATTCCCTCCCGTAAATACCCCTTCTTTTAATGTAACATAGGTGCGTTTCGTGGAAGCGAAATGCTTCTCTACAAATTCCTTTGGTATGATCGGGTAATAGATATCGCCGGACATGTCGCCGCAAAGCTCAATAAAGTTGTCCACTGAACGGGCAGTCAGCATGGGTATGTCCGACGTGACTATAAGCACTCTTTCCTCGCCTGGCATCTCTTTCAGCCCGGCCTCGACATTTTCCATGACACCGCCGGCCGCGCCGGTCAATGACACTCTTGCTCCGTTTAGAAGCGGGGCGAGCTCCTTCACCGGGCCAACCACCAGGACCCTGTCGATATGCCGGGCGCTGAGAAGCGCTTCCACCACGTATTCAACCATGAGTTTTGAGCCTACCGGTATCAACGCTTCATAGTCAACCGGGCTGTACTCCTTCAAAGGGCCGTTATTCAGGCTCCCGCCCAGAACCACGGCATTAATCATTACTTTGTTCTTCCTTTCTCACCGCATTTAAAAGACTTTGTTCGGCATTCTCAATATGTTCCCTGGCCAACACCCTGGCCAGCTCCACATCGCGGTCGGATATAGCCTCGACAATCTTTTTATGCTCGTCCAGGGCGAACTTGCTCCGTCCGGGCTGGGATAGAGACGTCATCCTGAAGCGCTGGATCTGCTCCCGGAGATGAGTGATAATCTGCACCAACTGCTGGTTGCGGGAAGCCTGGTAAATGATGTCGTGAAAAGCCGTGTCCCCTTCAACGACAGCATTGATATTATCCCCTGACTGAGATTCTCTGATTTGCACCAGTGAACGTTCCAGCTGGTCCAGTTCCTCATCAGTGATCCGCTCCGCCGCCAACCCGGCCGCCATCCCTTCCAAAGCCGCCCGCACCTCAAAAACATCCGCGATGTCCTTGAGGGTGATACCCGCCACATATGCGCCCTTGCGGGGAACCATAATTACAAAACCGTCCAGTTCCAATTTTCTGATCGCTTCCCGGACCGGGGTGCGGCTCACTCCCATTTCTTCAGCCAGTTGCACTTCCATCAAACGTTCCCCTGGTTTAAGACGTCCTAAAAGAATAGCTTCCCGGAGGGATTCAAAAACCAGTTCCCGCAGGGGTTTATAATTATCCAGCATGATCGGCACTAATCTAGGCTGCTCCATATTGCCCCTCCTATGAATATTCATGGTAAGCTATATTTATTTTAACCTTTCTATGCCTATTACCGCAAGTGTACCCAACGACGGCAGATTGTATAATTTTTACATAGAAAATCAACTGCGTTCCGGGTTAAATGTTTCCGTTGCCAGCACCCGCTCGCCATAATTTGGGTAGCGGTCAGCCACCGCGCGGGCTGCTTCAAGGTCCGCAGTCACTCCGAAAACAGTCGGGCCGCTGCCTGACATGAGTACGCCCAGGGCCCCCGCTTCCAGCAGCCTTTCTTTAATTCCGGCAATTTCCGGGCGCATCGATATTGTAGCTATTTCCAGCACATTGGCAAGGTTTTGGACAATGCAGTCAATATCTCTTTCCCCGATAG
>MVQK01000051.1 GCA_002067515.1 Pelotomaculum sp. PtaB.Bin013
CCGGTCAATGACGGAAATCCGCAAATAATTTATCTCTCGCTGGTAGTTGTCCTGCATTACACTATCACCTTCTCGATTATATGTCAAAATCATTTCTTATCAACTAATCAACATAAAAAACTTGCAGGTATTCTACCTTCCCCGCTGCTGGCCTACAGTTAGTACTACAGTTACACCGAAGGCCAGTAAAAGGAGGATAATGCTTAACGCTGTAGCCATTTCGTAGCTCCCTTTGTTGACCGATAAAACTGTTGCTGTTGTAAGGACCATTGTTGAACCCTTCAAGTTGCCGCCTACCATCATGGAAGCGCCCACTTCAGAAATAGCCCCTCCAAAACCCGCGATTATGGCCGCAAGAAGCCCCAATCTAGCCTCTCTTAGCAGCAACAAGAGCAATTGCAGCCGTGACGCCCCAAGAGCAAGAATCTGAAGTTTTATTTTAGGGTTTAAGGATTGAATAGCCGCAATTGTGAATCCGGCAATAATCGGCGCGGCGATAATTACTTGGGCTGTAATCATTGCTGTGGGAGTATAAAGAAGGCCTAACAGACCCAAAGGACCATACCGGCTTAAGGTCAGCCATACCCACAGGCCTACCACAACCGGGGGCAGTCCCATTCCCAAGTTGATTATACTAATCGTCAAACGTCGTCCTGGAAAAGAAACAAGGGCTATAAAAGTACCCAGAGGAATACCGATCATTACACCGATAATTGTGGCCGTTCCGGAGACATGAAGGGTTCGCAGGATTACTTCCAAAACCTCACGGTCCCCGCTCAGCAACAACCGGATTGCTTCTACCAGGCCTTGCCAATAGACACCCAAGACAATCACCTTTACATATAACAGTGCTTAAATAATTATTTTTAATAAAAATCCAATATTATTTTGTTTAAGCAGGTTGTCCAAACAGGTTGCCCTGTATTAGCTTTTTAGATCTAAAATAACTATTTAAACAACTTACATAATGACAAACCTTCTTAAAAACAGTGTTTATTCCGAGCAGGATATTATTTATTATAACAAATTTCATCTTGAACAGGCAATTTCTATAAATTACCATTATAGATCCCTATAATTAGCCTGAAAAAGATATACGCTTCATAACCTTTTTTCCATGCCATATGTTATTTTTTAAATTTATCTTCGTGTGCTACCTTTTCAATCATCCGCGTGATTGTGTTGGCCATCGCGCCGGCGCCAAAACCGTTATCTATGTTAACAACACTAATACCTGATGCACAACTGTTAAGCATGCCTAATAAAGCAGAAAGTCCATTAAAGCTGGCGCCGTAGCCGGTGCTGGTCGGTACGGCAATTACCGGCTGGTCAGCCAGTCCGCCGATTACACTGGGTAGCGCTCCTTCCATACCAGCTACAACAATAATTACATGCGCCCAACGAATCAATTCAAGTTTGTCCAGGAGCCGGTGGAGACCTGCCACCCCGACATCGTAAGCTTTTCTGACATGATTTCCCATTACCTCAGCAGTTACGGCAGCTTCTTCCGCAACCGGCAGATCAGTAGTACCCGCGCTCATGACCAGCACGTTACCAGTTTTATTTGAATCCTCACCCTGACTAACCACTATCGTTCTGGCTAATTCGTTATATATAGCTGCAGGGTATAATTTTTGCACCGACAAGAAAACTTCCATTGAAGCCCTGGTTCCCAGGATGTTTCTGTTTTCCTCGCCAAGTTTTGAAAATATCCAAACAATCTGCTCAATTGTTTTTCCTTGGCAAAAAATCACTTCCGGAAAACCTTTGCGCAGGGTACGATGATGGTCAATCACCGCAAAGCCGAGGTCTTCGAAAGGCAAGTATTTCATTTTTGTTAATGCAACATCTATATCAGTAGCGCCGTTTTTTACATCTTCAAGTAGTTTGCGCAACGTATTTGGTTCGATTAAAATCAACCCCGCATATCATTGAATTGTTGGAAATAGTTTTAATTATTATTCTGCGCAGAGTATTTTTCCAAAACCGCTATAGTTTCTTCAGCATTACGGCCAGCGCTGATGCGGCAAATGTAAGAAGGGTCTTGACCCGGTTCGTTTAAACCGGGAATATTTGTATACAGGTATGTGTAGCCAGCTTCATTAAGCATTTTCACCAGGTCAGCGTTAAAAGCACCATAAGGAAAGGCGAAGTCCTTCGGTTCAGTTACACCGGCCAGTTTTAAGGCAATAGTGTTTAGATTAATATCCTGCCATACCCTAGCCCGGTATTCCGCTTCAGATTCCAGACGAAAATCTTCTACCACCAATCTACGGGTTACTAAATAAGCGCCTGCTTCACTATGCGAACCTATAATCAACCGGTGTCCATCATAGCTGTGACCGCCGATTTGCCATAAGCCTGAGCTTAACAGTTCCTTAGCTTCTTCCACACTCAGGTGCTCACGGCTGTTCTCCGGTCTCGGGTACCGGTCAAACCACTTAGAAACGGCAAATACCACGGCAGGGTAGTTGTAACGCTTTGTAAGCGGGAGAACTACTTTGTAGACATCGCTGTACCCGTCATCGAAGGTTAGCAACACTGCCCGTGGTGGCACTTCAGCCTGTCCTTTTATAAAGGCGTGAAATTGTTCCAGGCTGATCGGGTGATAACCACCATCCATTAACGCTTGAAATGTTTCTTCCAGATCTTTCGGCCGCATAGTATTCGGATTAGCCGGTTCTTCCGCAACCGCGTGGAACACCAACACTGCTACCCGCTGGTCTGTCGTCGTAGACTGATTTGCTTGCGCACTAGCTTCCATAGAAACGCTTGAACCCGGCAAAGCTAAACAAATCAATAAGCAAAAGGTAAATAATCCGGTTCCTTTAATTATTGCCATCAGCGTGTGTTTTTCTAATAATTTAATTATTAACATTATTTTTACTCCTATTCAATTAATATAAAAATACCAGACTCTAAGGCCTGGTATCTAAATAAATATATACAAAACTGCGTAAGCTCGCGTCCGAACACCTCGATGGGCCATAAACCAATTTATAATATTATGCTTAAGAGGAATGATGGAGCCGGTTTTGCATTCAGCCAGGCATTCGCCACAATGTATGCATTTTTCCGGATCGGCTTTTTGATATTCTTCTTTCTCGCTTGATGCTAAATCTCCCCTATTCGTCATGTATATTTAAAAATTTCCAACAATATATTATTTCGCCAAACAAACTAATAAACCTTCTCAGTTTATAAAGTTTATGTAAGTAAACCATTAAAAATCTTATTTAATTATTTCACCCGCGGCATAGTTCTGAGCAACCGTTTTTCGGTAACCAGGTAGTGCACTGGTATATCGTGAGCGGCAGGATATACATATCTCCGTACCTGGAGCTCAAAGGCCAGGGCGATAAAAACCGAATGGGAACTGAGCCGGGCTAAAAAGCGGTCATAGTAACCGCCGCCATAACCTAATCGATTACCATTAACATCAAAAGCAACCCCAGGTACAAATATTATATCAATATCGCCTGGTTCAACCGGCCTCAGGCATTGTGGCTTGGGCTCAAGAATACCCCAGTTGCCAGGTTGGAGGTCGCCGGGATAGTCCACAATTAGTGAAGGTATCAATTTACGTTCTTTCACTTCAGTTACTGGAACTACGACTCGTTTGCCGGCTTTCATAGAATGCGACACCAGGGTTCCGGTTTGCACTTCGTTCCGAAAATCCAGGTATACCATTACAGTAGCAGCCTGTAAGTATTCTTCCATCGTCAATACTTTATTTACAATAAGATTGCTTTTCCCGGTCACTTCAGCACGACTTAAAGCTTTTCTTTCTTGAAGCACCGCTTTTCTTAATATATTTTTAGACACTCCCACACCTCGTCGGGTTTTATTGCAAGATTGTATTGTGGTATTAAATTTGTTAAAATCACTATAATGTTTCAACCACCAGGTTGTACTTTTCTGCCAAATCCATATATGAACAGCCGGTAAGATCTCTACCCAGATGGTCAAATGCCAGCCCCGGCAACATTATCAGATCCGGCCGCCATCCCGAAGCGTCATTTAGGAAACCTTCCAAAGCAATGATGAAATCTTCAATTGTCAGCAAGCCGGCTGCCTTAATCGAACCCCCGAAAAATTTATTGCGCGCTATTAATACCTGGATTTTCGCCGTGCCACGATAAAATTGTCGCAGCGCCATATTGATTACCGGACCGGCAAATTCGGAAGTCATTATAAGCGCTTCAGACGCCCGCCGGCGTCTTATTACCCGGTTAATGTCCTCAATTAGAGCCGGATCTATGTCATAATCCATCACCAGGCCGGAACTTTCAAGCGATTTTTTATTTAACCACACTTTAATCTGTTTATCTCTTCTTTTTATTGTGAGAACCGGTGAAGCAGTTCTGTAGACTTCTCTAAAGGCTTGAACACGGGTTAAAGGATTTACTGTATTAACAGCCACTATCAAATCTCCCGTTTGAATACCAGCCCGACCGGCCGGAGTATCGGCGATTACCCCGGCAATTCGTGGTTCCAGGTCTTGTATAACCGGTGGTTCGCAGATTAAAGGCGTAGATATTTTCTCCCTGAGCCGGGCTATGAATAAATGCAGTTTATTTAAAATAGAAGGCTCAAACCGTAAAGCAGGCGGCGCCAGCTTTGAATAGCCAGGCAGGAATATTCTGATGGTTTGCGCTCCACATTCAGATAAATATTTAATTGTTTTGCAAAGATCCTGCCACCCGACTAGATGAGGCATGGCTACGACACTACCATGAAAAGGAACGCCATGTTTTTTCAATAAAAGGGGGCATTTAATTGAATTTTGAGCATTCACGTCTCCCATTAATAATGCGCGGCCCTTTTCCGAGGCACTGTTCAAAGAGAGGTTAATCACGACCCTGCCCAGTGCTCTCAAACCCTCAACCTTTCTCTCATCCAACAGACTGCCGTTAGTGGTGATCTTTATTGTCGTACCTTTGAATCTGTTACGAACCAGTTGAAGAATTTCTTCTATTTCTGGATGGGTAAATGGCTCTCCTTCTATAACCCTGGTAACTGATTCGCCGATTATAACCGGATATGCCCGATCCATAAATGAAAGTGTTCTTTCAACTTCCACCCTGCTGCGGGGTGCGATGCGGCATACTTTCACACATGATGGGTTTTGGCTATGTGAGCAAAATACGCAACGCATATTACATGACGATGTTAGAGGTAAAATGTTCCCGCTTATTGCTCCGTGCAAGATTAGGCTCTCGACATTGTTTTCATTCATATCTCAAAATGATTTCCCACAGGGTAACCCCTTTATTTACAAGTTATTAACAGACTTATGCACAGTATCCACAGAATTATTAATTAACAAAACTATTTTCTAAGCAAAATTAACACCTTTTAAAATACAAATTAATCATACGTATTTAGTTTATTGCATGATTTTACCTCTAAAGCGACCTTCATACCTTTCTTCACCTAGTTTCAAATCAGGAACAGCGTTTAAAGTCAAGGGGGCGAAAGCGCTTCTAAGGTATTTGTAATAGGCTGCACCAGCAATCATAGCCGCGTTGTCAGTACATAGTACAGGTGGCGGGTAGATCACCCGGTGGTTTGTTTTGGCGGCCTTAATGGATAGGTCTGTTCTCAGGCGTGTATTTGCGGCTACTCCTCCGGCCAGAAGAATGGTTGACACTCCTGCTTTCTTGGCCGCATTCAATGTTTTGTCAATTAATACATCCGTCACCGCCTTTTGAAATCCAGCAGCCAAATCTACTTTATTCACTTCTTTATTGTTTTGATCAGCCCGGTGTATATAGTTAATCACGGCTGATTTCAAACCGCTAAAGCTAAAGTCTAAACTACCTTCTTCTAAATAAGCCTTTGGAAAAGTAATTGCATCGGGATTTCCTCCCTTGGCCAGGCGGTCGATTAACGGTCCCCCCGGATAACTGAGCCCCATAGAGCGCGCTACTTTGTCAAACGCCTCGCCCGCCGCGTCATCTCGTGTTTTTCCTTCAACATGATAACAACCATGTTTCTTTAACAGTACCAAATCAGTATGACCTCCTGATACAACTAAGCAAATCATGGGAAAAGCGATATTGGGTTCAGATAAAAAGTTGGCATAAATATGCCCTTCTATATGATTAATACCAATCAAAGGCAGGTCCAATCCATAAGCGATAGCTTTAGCGGCCGATACTCCCACGAGAAGCGCGCCAACCAGACCCGGCCCATATGTAACCGCTATCGCATCAAGATCTTTAAAGGAAAGCCCGGCTACTGACAACGCTTCGTTGATCACGTGGTTAATCAGTTCCAAGTGTTTACGTGAAGCTTCTTCAGGAACGACTCCGCCAAATTTGCCATGTACATCCACTTGAGATGAGATTATATTCGACAATATTTCTGTACCGTCGACCACTACTGCGGCCGATGTATCATCACAAGATGTCTCTAAAGCAAGGATCACAACACTCAAAAAAACACCTTCTTTACGCTATAACTTGCTTGCTTGAACATAACAATCTTGTATTAACCTTAGCTGCTTGCCGGAAAATCATGCATAATTTTTCTGATCGTCATTATAACATAAAAAAAACGAAATATTTTCTAAAGAAAGAACAAATTCCCCATTAGCGTCCTTTGGGCGTATAACGCACCTCATGTTCGGCCCTAATAAATTCGCCTTAACAAAATGAAAACCGCCTGTTTTAAAGGCGGTATATCTCTTCGATGTCGCATATAATTAAACCCATCCTCTAACAATTTCAGACGCTATCGCTTGCAAACCTTCCCCCCTATAAAAATATTCCTGGTGACCTTTTATCGGATTAAAGGGATTTATTATAAACTCAAGATTACTGTCAAGGCCAGACAGTATTTTCGGTACCATCTGCGGCCAAGCTATATCGATAGTTCCGGCGATGTTGGTGAAGCGACCAACAAGCGGCCTTGAGTCAAGATCAGCGTGTCGGGCCACTCCCTGTTTGAACCAAAAAAGAGGGCTTCCGACCAGCAACAGGTGGTTTACCTTCTGCGCGGCTGTCTGATTTTGCATAAGGGCGCAAAAACTGACAATCGAACCAAGACTATAGCCGATTAAGTGCACCGGTTCCTTACTTTTATCAATCATCTCGTAAAGACGTTTATTAACCTCCTGATGGGTCTTCTCCAAGTATAAATAGGTAAAAATATCTCCGAAGTTATCCACTATTGAGTCTGATAGCTTGCGGATTGCGCCAATCTCTTTAGCGTAAGGTGAGCGAAGTGAACCTAGTTCTTCTTCAGCTCTCTTTTTTAAACCGATTATTTGTATTTGTAAAACACCTTCAGCTTGCCCCTTACCATGTTTAGGGCCGGGAACAAGATCATAATAATAAACTCCGTCAAATTGCTCATCCGTTAATTCAAGACTTTGTTTTGCCAGTTCATTCTGAAGAGGAACCGCCCAATCCTTCCAATAATTTCTATCACTACTAAAGCCCATACCATGGACAAACAATATCATCCCAATGTCCTTACCCCCGTATATAAATTTTATACATTATATTCCGGGGAATGACAGACAGCTACGCTCATTCAAAGTTAAAATAAGCCCGGTTCAATAGTTTTGTCAACCATTATAATGTTATTGTATCTCTGTAACAGGCCACAAGTTCTACTATCGTGTAGCCACACTGCCTGCATATGACAGTAAGAACATCACACAAGTCAATTTGAGACACGTAAACATCAAACCCTTCCTGGTCGTTATCATTTCCGCAATCACAATTGAACCGGATCATCAATATATCACCGTCCTTCAATGTGCAACGTATATAATATCATATATTCGCTTATATATTTCTACACTATGATAAGCAAAACCTTTTAACAATAAATAGCATATATCTAAGCGGGAAGCCCTCCATAAACTGGAGGACTTCTCAACAATACTGTGTTAGTCATATCTAGGTGTTAGTCATGCCTAATAGTTAGCATAATCTCTGCGCTGTGCAAATAGCTTTACCAGCAGTATACCGGCAATAAAACCGCCAATATGCGCCCAGAAAGCGACACCTTGAGCAGTCTGATCCGTTAAGCCGGCAACTCCGTTAAGAATTTGCAGGACAAACCAAAGCCCTAAAAATATTACTGCTGGAATGGGTATGATCTGAATAAATATAAACAGAAATACTAATGTAAGCACTTTAGCACGCGGGTATAGAATCAAATAAGCCCCGAGTACTCCCGCTATAGCACCACTGGCGCCAATTAATGGCGATTTTGAAAGCGGGTTGTAAAGAACGTGGGTAATAGTGGCTATATACCCTGTTAACAGGTAAAACACCAGGTACCTCACATGCCCCATGCGACTTTCAACATTATCCCCGAAAATCCATAAATAAAGCATATTGCTCAATACATGAAACCATCCTCCATGTAAAAACATAGTCGTAGTTAGCCTGATCAATTGGTCCGCGGTCATGCCTACAGATGCAAGCTGGAGCGGAATTACCGCATGGGAAAAAATAAACTCATCCAAATGCCTTCCCAACTGCACTTCATAACCAAACACTAAAAGATTGACTATAATCAAGAACACATTTATTATCGGAAAACCCCGGGAAGGTATATTATCTTTTAAAGGGATCGTGGCCGGTTTCCTCCTTTATATTCTTATTTTAATCATTATTATTATATTCTAATTAATTTTCCTGCTTACCGTTCTCTTTTATTTTTTCCGGTTAAACGCAGATTAAAGTAGGTGAATATTGGTTTATGATTTTATTTTGAGGAAATCTGGTGGGATAGGAAATAATAAAAAGATTAAATAGAGATATGGAGTTGATGAGTTTATCCTATTCTGGTGTTATCGCTTGAGCATTAATAAGGTGGACTCTATCCGGGCTAAAACTAATCCACACATCACGACCTATGGTTAAATCTCCATGCAGTGCTTGTTCATGGCTTATAGTGGCGGTGAATGGTATCCCGCAATCCACTACCGCTGTAAACATATTGCCATAAGGCATCAGCTTGCCAATTCTCCCACGCATAGTATTAGCTTCGTTCTTTTCGAGTGTCACCATCATTTTTACATCCTCCGGCCTTAGCAGGATATAAACTTTTTCGCTATTAGGCGGAGTAAAAACATTAGCGACAATATCGTGCTGTCCGGCCTTTACAAATACTTTACCGTTGTCATTGTCATACCCGGTAATCACGCCCTTTATTGCGTTTTTTATTCCCACCAGGGAAGCGACACCAAGGCTGGCCGGGCGTGTCAGGATCTCCCAAGGTGTGGCAACCTGAACTATTCTGCCTTTGTCCATCGCGACTGCCCTATCGGCCAGAACAGGAATTTCAGCGTAATTGTGGGTTACAATGATACTACTAACACTGGTGTCCCTTAATATATCTGCTAGATCAGATAGAAGAGTATTACGCGTTGGTTCGTCAAGAGCGGCAAAGGGTTCATCAAGAAAAATTACTTCCGGTTCCAGCACCAGCGCCCTGGCCAGACTAACCCGTTGCGATTCCCCGCCAGACAGGCTACGTGCCGAACGATATGACAAATGTTCAATACCTAGCCTAACCAACCATTTCTTTACGCGTTCTTGAATTTGTTCCTTTGGAAAGCCCCTAATCACCAGACCGGAGGCAACATTATGATAAACTGTTGTTTCAAGCAGCAAAGCTTCCTGAAAAACCATAGCCATACGGCGGCGGTAGCTAAGGGAGTCCTCCCATCTGACTTTTTCGCCTCTAAAATAAAAATCACCTGCTGTGGGACGCTGCAATAGCATTAGAATCTGCAATAAAGTGCTTTTTCCCGCTCCGTTTGGCCCAATTAAGACTATAGTTTCACCTTGCTCCAGGTAAAAAGTGTCAATATCCAAAATAGTATGTTTTTCTTTGTTTAAGACGAGGTTGCTTATTTCAATTATTTTCCTGTTCATATATACTTTTCTCTCCTGTTAAATGTCTTTTATCACGTTTTTGCTCATACATTAACTTGTCTGCTTCAATTAACATTTTATCAATAGTATAGTTTGATTCAGGATCATAATGAACAATACCGACGCTGATAGACAACCTGTAGTGAACTGTCTGCGCGTTGCGGCCAGCAAGTTTTTCACGCAAGCGTGTAATTAATGTTTCAGCGCTGGAAACGGGCGCTTCAAGCATAAGAACAGCAAACTCGTCACCACCGATACGGCCGATGATATCAGACTCTCTAAATGTGCTTTTTAAAATATTGGCGGTCTCGATCAAAGCCCGGTCTCCTTCATGATGGCCAAAATTATCATTGATCCACTTCATGTCGTCCAGGTCTCCATATAACAGCAAGACTTCCCCTTTGGAGCGGTTGGCTAATGCCAGCTGTTGTTGAGCGAGGGTTAAAAATCCGCGCCTGTTGCATAGGCCGGTAAGTTCATCCGTTAGGGATATACTGATCAATTTTTCTCTTAATTGCACATTATCAGTAACATCCCGGAGTGTTGCGATGAGGGCGCTGTCACCTTCCCAATTTGTATCCGCCACACGTACCTCCGCGGTAAGCTCCGCTCCGTCCTTGCGGGTTATATTAACCTCT
>MVQK01000052.1 GCA_002067515.1 Pelotomaculum sp. PtaB.Bin013
ACCGATGAGATGTCTATCGGAGATTATGTTCTCACCGGCGGTGAATTGCCGGCGATGGTTATGGTGGATGTAATAGCCCGGTTAATTCCCGGAGTGTTGGGTGAGTCAGCTTCTACTGAGGAAGAATCATTTAGTGATGGCTTATTGGAATATCCCCACTACACCAGGCCAAGAGAATACCGTGGCATGGTTGTTCCTGATGTGCTGATGAGCGGACACCATGAGCAGATCAGACTTTGGCGCAGAAGGCAGTCCTTGCTGCGTACCATGGCCAGTCGCCCCGAAATAATGGAACAAGCGGTATTAAATAATGAAGACAAAGAAATAATAAAAAAAGTGATTAATGATTTGCAAAAGCTTGATTTAAGTTAACATCTATTTATCAGGAAAATTCTTGCCGTATTCTGAAATATTATGATATAATTGCTTTTGTTGAGTGTAGTAATGGAAGGAGGGAACATCAGAGATGAATCTAATAAATATGATTGAACAAGAACAAGTTAAGAAGGATATTGTAAAATTCAGCCCTGGTGACACTGTCCGGGTGCATGTTAAAGTTGTTGAAGGCGGCCGGGAAAGAGTCCAGGTTTTTGAAGGTGTCGTGATTAGACGCAGGGGCGGCGGCCTTAGCGAAACATTTACAGTTAGGCGGGTTTCATACGGGGTGGGAGTAGAAAGAACATTCCCCCTGCACACACCGAAAATTGAACGCATTGATGTCGTTAGAAGAGGCCGGGTTCGCCGGGCCAGACTCTATTACTTGCGCAAGCTGCATGGTAAAGCTGCTCGCATCCAGGATAAGCGCGATAAAAGGTGATGAAAAAGGGACTGGTCATAAGCAGTCCCTGTTTTTTACGCTATCATTTTTTTCATTCTGAGGGGGCAGTAAAGTGCAGTTTGAAAGTAACAATGAGGTATCTTCCCCGCAAAAAGATAACCGGCCTTTTTTTAGAGAAGTTTTGGAGTCCGTGGCAATCGCGGTCCTGCTGGCCGTAATCATCAGGTTGTTTATTTTGGAGCCGTTTTATATTCCTTCCGGCTCCATGGAACCTACATTGAAGGAGAATGACCGGATTATCGTAAGCAAACTAAATTACCACTTTCAGGAACCTAAACGCGGAGATGTGGTAGTATTCAAATATCCGCTTGACACGAAACGAAACTTTGTTAAAAGAATGATCGCAGTGGGCGGGGAAACCGTTGCGATAAAAAATAGTGTTCTTTATATAAACGGTCAGCGTGTGTCGGAAGATTATCTACCTCAAGGACTGCGTTTTGCGGATTATGGACCGGTGGAAGTACCTGCCGGCAGTTATTTTATGATGGGTGACAACCGGAATAACAGCGACGACAGCCGCGTCTGGGGGTTCCTGCCAAAGGAATTGATTGTGGGCAAGGCAGTGGTAATTTACTGGCCGCCGGGCCGGGCCGGTGTGGTACAGTGACATGGATATCCAATGGTACCCCGGCCACATGGCCAAAGCCAAAAGGGAAGTTAAGGAAAACTTAAAGCTGGTTGACGTGGTAATTGAGGTGTTGGACGCCAGGATTCCGGCTAGCAGCCGCAACCCCGACATTAATGAAATAACTGGCCCAAAACCGAAACTTGTGGTTTTAAATAAAAGCGATCTGGCTGATCCGAAATTAACCGGACTTTGGCTGAATAAATTTATAAATTCAGGTACACCCGCGGCGGCGGTCGACTTAATCAGCGGCAGCGGAGTGCGGGCCGTGCCGGTTTTGGTCAAGCAGTTAGCCGCGCCTAAGATGGAGTCGCTAATATCAGCCGGCCGCCGGCCAAGGGCCGCGCGTTGTATTGTGTTGGGCATCCCTAATGTGGGGAAATCATTTCTTATTAATAAACTTGCGGATCGGCGGGCTGCTAGAACCGGGTATAAACCGGGTGTTACCCGGGGGCAACAATGGGTCAGAATGGCCGGCAACCTTGAACTGATGGATACGCCGGGCATTTTGTGGCCAAAGTTCACTGATCCGGAGGCTGCCTTCCGCTTGGCGGTTACCGGCGCCATTAAAGAAGAAGTTTTTAATATTTATGATGTTGCCGGGCAATTGGTCAAGTGGATGGCGGAAAACTATCCGGAAGCTATCAAAAAGCGTTATAAATTACAACGTTTGCCGGTAGAAACAGGGGAAATGCTTGAATTGATTGGCACGAGCAGGGGGTTTATCGGTACGGGCGGTGTAGTGGATTTGCAAAAGTCCGCGCATAATGTTCTTAAAGAGTTTCGCGAAGGAAAATTCGGCAGAATAACGTTAGATTATCCGGAAGACATTAAGCAACTTCAGTCCAACTGAGCAGCGGTTGGATTTTTTATTTGCTTATATCGAAACAACAAATTCGCTTTCGCCGAGCTTTGGGTATGTAACAAGGTGTAAAAAATATATTATTAACAGGGCAGGAATATTTAGACAAGTTATCGAAATAAACAAATCTAGGCATGCAAAATTTATATGTTTTTGGGGGTAAATCAGCACCTTGGATATATCCGGTTTATCTGTAACTGAGATAAAAGAACTTGTAAAAAGTTCGGCGGGAGCTAGCGAAGAATTCATTATTGCTTTGGCGAGAGATCAAAGAGCTGGAGTACGGGAAATTTACCGCAAGTTAAAAAAGGCTGAAAGCGCCGCGATAGCGGAAGCGCAGCGGTTGGCAAAATTATTTGTGTATGAGGACGATCTTAGAGCCAACGGTTATCACCCGGTGGCCGGAGTAGACGAGGCGGGCCGTGGACCGCTGGCTGGTCCAGTGGTAGCCGCTGCGGTGATATTGCCCGACAAAGTTCACCTGCCTGATTTGAATGACTCAAAAAAACTCACACCGCAGAAAAGGGAACTGCTGGCCGGACAGATTAAAGAAACAGCTTTGGCTTGGGCCGTCGGGATCTCGACGGTCGAAGAAATATACCGTCAAAATATTCACCACGCGGGTTTGACCGCCATGCGCAGGGCCGTGCTGGGACTCAAGGTGAAGCCTGCTTACGTTCTGGTGGACGGTTTCCGTATTGAAAAGCTGGTGATTCCGCAGATGCCGATAGTCGGGGGCGATGGCTTAAGCGCTTCCATTGCTGCAGGCTCAATACTGGCCAAGGTGGAGCGGGACCATATAATGGATTCATATCATGAATCCTATCCCGAATATGGTTTTAACCGGCACAAGGGTTACGCGACACCGGAGCACTTGAATGCGCTGGCCCGTTTGGGGCCGTGTCCGATTCACCGGGCGGGTTTCCGCCCGGTGATGGATTCGGTATTAATCAATGGTTAGCAAATTCTCGCCAGGTGAGATTGGATGACGATACAGCGAAAGCTTTTGGGGCGGCAGGGTGAAGAAACCGCGGCAAAATACCTTGAAAAAAACGGCTATAGGATACTATGCAGGAATTATCGCTGCCAGTTGGGTGAAATTGATCTAATAGCCCTTGATGGCGGTGTTCTTGTTTTTGTGGAAGTTCGGGCAAGAAGCGGAGAGCAGTACGGTTCAGCTCAAGAAAGTATTACCAGCCGCAAGCAAAACAAGCTTCGCCAGTTAGCCTGGCACTACCTGAAAGCCTCTGGAAAAACCGGCTCCGCATGCCGGTTTGACGTTGTGGCGATTTTGTTTGACGGCGAAAGCAAGGTCAAAAGATTGGAACATATTGAAAACGCTTTTTGACTATCGCCCTACCGGCTAATGCTTCGGTTTATTTACCAGTTTCCGCCGATCCACGGTCCTGGGCGGTTCTTCATACCAGCCGTTATCAATCATTATATTTATACCATCCTCAGAATAATTAGCCACTTCGTTGAGAGCTTTGGTGTAGTGGACGACTAAATCATGCCGTGGGCTGGTTGCTAAAGATGCCGCGTAGTTTAAAATGCCGGCGGTAGTGATTAGTATGGTATGGTACATCATTAGCTTATCCGAAAAAGGTGGGGTTGTTGAATCCGTAACCATGAAATCCCACTGGACTGGATCAGGTATATCTTCCTGGGTTAGGGAGGAACTGAAAGTTTCTATCAGATTATTGGCCAACTTAATTCCCCGGTCCATATACTTTCTCACTTGATTAGAACGGGCTGTCTGCCTGAATCCCATCAATAGCCTTTTACCGACATTATTTGTCACGATGCCATAGAAAAGCGCCGATATTTCCTGGGCTAGAAGGGTCCTTCGCTCACCTAGGAAACCCCCTAAAAAGTCCTGATTTTTCACATAATCAGCGTTCTTCGAGACGGTTATAAGAGGCGGCCTTACATACAGCCCTTTAGATAATAAAACATTTATTGAATTGTTAAAAAGATGTATAGTTGAATTTATACAGCGGTCATAGAAATCGCGAACATCGGCGCGTCCCGAAGTTACGAAAGACAAGCCACTTATCCCGACGGAAATTTTATTGGCGTTAATCATGTAATAAAGGTAATAAGGGTCCGTGAAGAGTCTAGGTGCTGTTAGATCTACATCGTTATCGGAAAAACCGAATGGTATAGGCAGGCCTTCCTTATTAAAGAGTTCAGTAACCCATTTAACTCTCTTGGCGCATATATCAACAGCATCTTCCATAATAGGGCGTATTTCGTTATCCTCAGCCGTCTGACTGAAGTATTTAAAGATACAGACAAACATCGTATATTGCATATAAGTATTCCAACACGCGCCTATTTCTGTCGCATTTAAAGGTACGTTATCAATGATGTCAACGGCTCTCGATTCCATTTTGCCCGGGTCATAGTAAGTACCCTTCATTTGTAGCCCTCCAATAGTGTCATTATTATCATTAATAAATTTTATCTTTTCCAGCGCTAACGAATGATATTCAACGATTGATGGTTTTTCAATAATGACGGCAACCATTATTAAATTAAGTGACGCCTGTCTAAAGAACGGTATTGAATCGCTTCAGCCACGTGGGATTCTTCGATCAGTTCGGAACCTTCCAGATCAGCGACAGTGCGGGCAACTTTCAAGATCCGGTCGTGGCTGCGGGCGCTTAATGATAATTGCTTGAAGGCTTCTTTGAGCAGGCTGCGGGCGGCTTTGGTCATCTTGCAGTAACGGCGCACTTCTCCGGGACCCATCCGGGCATTGTTTGCCGGTGCTGTATTCTTTGTAAATCCGTCTTGTTCTCCCGCGCCGAACCTCGCTCGCTGACGCGCGCGGGCTGCTTCCACTCTCTTTTTGATCGCTTTTGAACCTTCCGGCTTATTACCTGTGGCTATATCCTCGAAAGATAGTCTAGGCACCTCGATGTGAATGTCCACGCGGTCCAGAAGCGGGCCAGAGAGGCGTGAAATGTAACGCTCAACCTGGTAAGGGGTGCATTTGCATTCTCGCGCGGAATCGCCGTAGTAGCCGCAAGGGCAGGGGTTGCAGGCGGCTACCAGCATTAAACCGGCTGGATAGTTAATACTCGCGCTCACCCGGGATATTGTTACAACGCCGTCTTCCAAGGGCTGGCGCAAGGCTTCCAGGGCGTCCTTGTGAAATTCAGGCATCTCATCAAGGAATAGTACACCATGGTGAGCCAGTGAGACCTCTCCTGGCTTAGGAACCCTGCCTCCGCCGATGATACTGGCCGTGGATGCGGTGTGGTGGGGGGATCTGAAAGGCCGCCTGGTAATCAGCGGCCGGTCTGGTGGCAGCAAACCGGCCAGGCTGTGAATTTTTGTCGCTTCGATAGCTTCAGGAAAAGTCAAGTCCGGGAGGATGCCGGGCAAGCGTCTTGCCAGCATGGTTTTCCCGGAGCCCGGGCTGCCCAACATGATAATATTGTGGCCTCCGGCCGCCGCAACTTCCAGCGCCCGCCTGGCTGCCTGCTGTCCTCTAACGTCCGCGAAATCAAGCTCATTATCGTTATTCAAGACCATTAATTTATCAAGATCCATTTTATAGGGTTCAATATCGTTTACCCCGCGCAAAAATCCGGCCAGTTCTGAGAGAGAACAAGCAGGGAAAATTTTCATCCCCTCAACCAGCGCTGCTTCCTCCGCGTTTTCCATAGGGACGATTATTTCATTTATAAATGCTTCCCTGGCTGCCAAAATGTTGGGTAGTACGCCGGAAACTCCTCTCAAAGAGCCGTTTAACGACAGCTCACCCAGATACACATAACTGCCGCAACGTGCCGGGTCAAGCTGTTCGGTGGCGGCGAGTATCCCTACCGCAATGGGTAAATCGTACATCGGTCCCTCTTTTTTAATGTCGGCCGGCGCCAGGTTTACTGTAATCCGCCTTACTGGAAATTCGAAGCCGGAATTTTTTATTGCGGAGCGAACGCGGTCTTTGGCCTCCCTGACGGAGGCATCTGGCAGTCCAACCAGGTCAAAGCTGGGCAAACCTTTGGAAACATCTACTTCCACTTCAACTATTTGACCTTCCAGGCCATGCAGGGCAGTGCTTTTTACAATAGTAATCATTGGGAACTCCAGAAATTTATTTTATGGTTTTTTCTATAAATAATTCCTAAATTCCTGCTTTATGTAAAAATTAATTATCAAGTAATATTGTAATAATTGTCGAAATGTGTTGGAATATTGAAGAAATTTAATCAGCTATTTTGCAGGATTTTGAGGTCATTTGAGGAAATAAATTATAATATTGGATATTGTGAAACTACATTTTATAAAACAATACTTATATTTCTAAAGGTGGGTGAAGAATTTGAGTTATCTTGCTTTTAGTAAACGCTGGGCAAATTATTTAACGGTAAGAACAGGACTTTCGCATGAAAAGGAACTGGTTTTAACTTATGTAATTGAAGTATTGACGCTTAACTTGATCAATATTGTGGCCGCGTTAATGCTTGGAATGTTGTTTGGCGTATTGCCCGGTACAGCCACCGGCATTTTTATTGCAACATTGTACAGGCATACAGCGGGAGGAGCCCATTCTAATTCCCCCTGGCGCTGCGGGATAATAACCATTACCATATATCCCCTGATTGCGCTGTCGGCGGTTAAGCTTTCCACATTGGGAAAATCATATGCCGATATACTAACTGCTTCAGCCATTATATTGGGTTTTGTGGCGATGATCCTGCTGGCGCCTGTGGACTCGCCGGCAGCGCCGATAATTTCCCCCTCAAGGCGAAAAAGATTAAAAATATCAGCATTGATAATAATGCTGACATTGTCGGCATTATTGGTTGTCCTTAGTCAAATTACATGGGATTACGCCCGGCAATTACAAATGTGCATTGTTGTATGTATAGTATGGTTGAGTTTGATGCTCACCAAACAAGGTCATAAATTAATTTCATTTGTGGATAATATAAAATTAGGGTGAACAATTTATCTTGGCTTCGATAAAATCTTCAAATATCTCCGATTCGTATGACTTTATTATTTCATATTTGCTTATGCCAAATAAATATATCCTTCCGGCGCCTTGCTCCATTCGACTATATAAAGACCAGATTATTCCATGTTTTGACAAATTACCAAACCAAGATTATACTTAAACTGTGCTCTTAAAGAGGGGTTTGGTAAATGAGTGTAAAAATTGGTCTGGTTAGCTTGGGTTGCCCAAAGAATCTGGTCGATTCTGAAATCATGCTGGGCATTTTAAAAAAAGACGGATTTGCCATAACGAACCGGGAAAAAGAAGCTGACGTTTTGATCATCAATACCTGTTCGTTTATTAACGATGCTAAGGAAGAGTCCATCAAAACAATACTTGAGCTGGCCCGTTTGAAGAAAGAGGGTTCCTGCAAAGCAATTTTAGTTTGCGGGTGTCTGGCCCAGCGCTACCCCAGGGAACTAACGGATGAAATGCCTGAAATTGACGGTTTGCTCGGTACTGGGGCAATAAGGGAAATTGCCGGGGCAGTAAAAAATATATTGGCGGGGAAAAAAGTATCCATGGTTGGCTCGCCCGGCTTTCTACATGATGCCGGTTTGCCGCGATTGACATCTACACCATCATACACCGCGTTTTTGAAAATAGCGGAAGGGTGCGATAATTGCTGTTCTTATTGTGTAATCCCGAGGATTAGGGGGCCATTTAGAAGCAGGCCTGTTGATGATATAGCAAGTGAAGCCGCAAGCCTTGCCGCAGGTGGTGTAAAAGAACTGGTTCTGGTTGCCCAGGATACAACCCGTTACGGAGTTGATCTTTACGGCAAACCCTCTCTGGTGGGTTTGCTTAAACATCTTGCGGCGCTTGACGGGCCGGCCTGGTTGAGGCTTCTTTATACTTACCCGGATCTACTAACGGACGAACTAATAAATTTAATGATATCCGAAAGAAAAGTGTGCCGTTATCTGGACCTGCCGCTCCAGCACGCCAGCAATGATGTGTTGGCCCGGATGAACAGACGTGGAAACCGTGAAGAGATAATACGGTTGGTGGAAAAGTTGCGTACGGCTTTACCCGGCATAACTTTACGCACATCTTTCATTACGGGATTCCCCGGTGAAACCGAAGCTGATTTTTTAGATTTGTTGGATTTTATACGGGAAGTTAAGTTTGATCGAGTCGGCATATTTACTTATTCGCAGGAAGAACATACTGCCGCCGCCAGTATGCCGGACCAGATACCTGAAGAAGTAAAATCGGAACGGCGGGACCGTGCCATGGCTATTCAACAAGAAGTTTCCCTTGAGAGAAATATGAAAAAGATTGGCAGCGTAATTTCTGTCCTGATTGAAGGATTTCATTCTATGGATCCGTTGAAATATTTTGGCCGTAGTGAAGGGGATGCGCCTGACATTGACGGGAAGGTTTATATTATGTCAGGAGTAAAGTTGAGCCCGGGTGATATTGTGCAGGTCCTGGTAGTCAATGCTTCGGAGTATGATCTGACTGGAGAATTAATTTAATGAATTTGCCCAACCGTTTAACTATGGCCCGTATACTCCTCATACCTTTTTTTTTATTAATTGCTTCACTAAAATATCATTACGCTGACTATCTAGCTGTCTTTGTTTTTGTACTGGGCGCAGCTACTGATGGACTCGACGGTTATTTTGCGAGGCGAAACAATCAAGTAACCCTGCTGGGTAAATTTATGGACCCGTTGGCTGATAAAATATTGGTATCAACTGCCCTGATCATCTTGGTCGAGATGGGCCGGTTGTCCGGTTGGATTGCCGTAGTAATCATCAGCAGGGAATTCGCAGTGACCGGTTTACGGGCTGTCGCCGCTGCCGAAGGGGAGATATTATCCGCCAGCAGGCTCGGTAAGATCAAAACTGTTACCCAGATAGTGGCTATTGTTGCCATGTTTGTCGGGGATCATTTAAATGGCTTGTTTCACTTGCCGATTGCCGGCATTACCATGGCTTTCGCAGTTATATTTACTGTTTGGTCCGGTTTCGATTACTTTAACAACACATGGAAAATATTTAAAAAAAGCGGTTATTGATACATGGCTTCATCCAGTTATTCACTAGGGAAACAAAATACCCTTTTATGCTATAATTATTGGCGGTATAGCATTCCAAACATTCGGAAAGGGGATCGCCATGCAATGGCAAGGTTTAAAGATACCGGTAATTATCTTCTCGCTATTGGCAGGGCTTGTTGTTATCTTCAGCGTCCAGTGGGTTTATCAAAAATACAGTTTTCAAAATCCCTTAAATATGGTTTTGTCCAGTAATGAGGCTGTCGAATCTTATCAAATAAGCACCGAGGGCAAACAGGTCAAGATAACGCTGACATTTAAAGACACTGCGGATTTGATGCAGTCATATAATGAACTGCAGAAAGAGCTAACCCAAAAAATGGGCCAGCGGCCTTACTATCTCGTGTTGAAAGACAACAGGGATGACAGTTTGCAACAGGTGTGGTACAACAGTCAGTTTGCCGTTTACCAGGCGATTGCCCAGGGAAGTTACCGGAGTATGGCGGAAGAGATCAAACGGGAGGCCGGTGCGGCAGGAGCTGAGGCGAAAATTAATATTGACGAAAAGAACATTTACATCAGATTAAAAAAAGATGGGCGGACCCTAGACGAGGTGATTGCCAGGGATACAGGGCAGCCTAATGGCAGCATTAAGGCGCCCCTTGCCGGAGGTGGAACAAATGCTCAAGGAAATTAGCATAGGGTTGAGTCTTGCCCTGATAGTTTCCATGATAATCATGGGCTATGATGTAACACCTTTTTTATTTGTTTTGGCTGCCGGCGGCGGACTTTATTATGTTGCCAGGATGAGGGGCATGGTCGGCGCCAAAAATTTTGACAGCCCGGTAGGCGCGGGGCGTTACGAAATTTCCTTCAGTGATATTGGCGGGCAATTCTCAGCAATCCATGAATTGCGCGAGGCTTTAGACTTTATTAAAAACCACCAGAGCATTAGAAGTTTGGGTATTCGCCCGCTTAAGGGTATCCTGCTTACGGGGCCGCCCGGAACCGGCAAGACGCTGATGGCTAAGGCCGCGGCTAGTTATACAGACGCTGTCTTTATAGCTGCTTCCGGATCGGAATTTATTGAAATGTATGCGGGAGTCGGCGCTCAACGAGTAAGAAAATTGTTTCAAACAGCAAGAGATTCAGCACCCCGCCAAAAAAAGAATTATGCCTTGATTTTCATAGATGA
>MVQK01000053.1 GCA_002067515.1 Pelotomaculum sp. PtaB.Bin013
TGGTGCTTCTGGTAATTGCCGCGGACGAAGGAGTAATGCCCCAGACCCGTGAGCATCTGGACATAATCCAGTTGCTTCAAGTAAAAAAAGGTGTTGTTGTCCTGACCAAAGCCGACCTGGTGGATGAGGAATGGCTTGATTTGGTAAGGGCAGAAGTGCAGGATTTTTTAAAGGGCACTGTTTTAGAGAAAGCTCCCTTGGTAATAGTTTCAGCAGTGACCGGTCAAGGTATCGGCAGCTTGCTTGAGTTGCTGGACCGTGTGGCGGAGGATACTCCGGCCAAAACCGCCGCCGGCCCGCCGAGGTTGCCGGTGGACCGGGTATTTTCCGTCACGGGTTTCGGCACAGTGGTTACCGGGACGCTTGTAGCAGGTGAAATACGGGTTGGTGATTCGGTGGAAGTACAGCCGCAAGGACTGATTACACGGGTGCGGTCTCTGCAGTCACATGGCGAAAAAGTCAAATTTGCCGGGGCTGGGCAGCGTGTGGCAGCCAACCTGGCCGGTCTGGAGATGGAACAGATCAGCCGCGGGAGTGTGGTAGCTGGTGTAAACAGTATTACTCCTTCAAACCGGCTGGACGTGCACTTGTTATTACTGAAAAGCGCCGCCAGGCCACTGAAAAACCGGGCAAGGGTACGTTTTTACCTTGGTTCCGGCGAAACTCTGGGACGGGTTGTGTTGCTGGATCACGAGGAACTCGCACCAGGGGCGATGGCTTATGCGCAGATTGAGTTGGAAGAAAAAACGGTCGCAGTCAAGGGGGACCGGTTTGTGCTCCGGTCTTATTCACCCATGCAGACAATCGGCGGCGGGGTTGTCATTGACCCGGCGCCGGGACGCAAGCACAGGCGCTTTCGCAGCGAAGTTCTGAAGGCTCTGGAGACCAGGGAGAGAGGTACGCCAGCCGAGATTTTAGAACAATATTTGCAGGGCAATCCCGAATTGCCTGATATAGTGGATGTTGCAGCGGGGACAGGGCTTCAAGCAACTGAAATTGAAGAATTGGCCCATCAGCTTGCCCGGCAGGAGAAGGTTAAAATAGTACCCGGCGATGGGAAAGTCTACCTGTCGCTGACTGATGTTTACCGGCGCATGGCCGGTGAGTTGCAGCAAATGCTGGAATCCTACCACCGCGAGTTTCCCCTGCGGGAAGGGTATCCCAAAGAAGAACTTCGCTCCCGGAAATTCCCCGCCTTGAATAATAAAGTCTTTCAATTTCTGCTTGCCGCCCTGGAAAAAGATCAGTTGGTGCGCTGCACGGCCCAGGCAGTCGCCAGTCCGTCATTTACAGGACCAGGGCCGGAAATGAATTTAATAATCAATAAGATTAGGAAGGAATTGGCCGAAGCATGTTTTCAGCCCCCGGCATGGAGCGAACTGGCAGGCGCGGCGGGCTTGAGTGAGAACGCTAGTTTGGAACTGTTGCAGCATCTTTTGAGAACCGGTGAACTAAAAAAAGTGGGTGAAAATCTTTATTTTCTTGATGAAACACTCAGGATGGCCGGTCATGAGATCACCGGCTTTTTGCGAGAAAAAGGCGAGATTACAATAGGTGAGTTGCGCGATCTTTTACAGACTAGCCGCAAATATGCCCTGCCGTTGCTCGAGTACTTCGACAAAGAAAGGATCACCAGGCGGGTCGGCGACAAACGGCTGCCCGGCAAAGCCTTGGGCTGATACAGGGTATAGTATTAATACCTGGAGGTTAATTAAATACTATGGTAAAATAGTAAAAGAAACTTTGAAAATGTTGGGAAAGATCTAAAAAAGGATTAAAAAACAGTATGAAGGTAAACCTTCTTGGTGTAAATATAGACGCATTGGATCTTGAAGAGACGGTGAGGCAGGTTGCGGAATATGTTCGAAGCGGGCTGCCGCACCATGTTATTACGATTAATCCGGAGTTTTTGTATAATGCGCAAGCTGATCGAAAACTCAGCGATTTGGCCGGGCGCGCCGATTTGGTAACCCCGGATGGAGTAGGAATTGTTTGGGCTTGCCGGGTAGCAGGAAGTCCGGTTCCGGAACGGGTTACCGGCATTGACTTGATGACGCGGCTGGTGAAACAGGCGGCTGTGGAAGGGTGGAGTATTTTTTTGCTTGGCGCGGCTCCGGGAGTTGCGGAGGAAGCGGCCGCCAGATTCAGTCTGGATTACCCGGGCTTACGGGTCGCAGGTGTCCACCATGGGTATTTTAACGATAATGAAGAAGCCAAAGTCGCCGGTAAAGTAAGAGAAACCCACCCCGACCTGCTTTTTGTAGCCCTTGGGGCGCCGAAACAAGAGTGGTGGATAGATAGAAATCTCCGGGAAACGGGAGCCGCGGTAGCTGTTGGAGTGGGGGGGAGTTTTGATGTTGTGGCTGGGAAAGTGCGCCGCGCGCCGCGGTGGGTCCGCCGCTTGCATCTGGAGTGGCTGTTCCGGCTGATAAAGGAGCCTTCACGCTGGCGCCGTCAAGCCGTTCTGCCTTTGTTTGCCTGGCTTGTGGTCAAGGAATACATGTTTAGAAGGCGGGCGCGCTAGCAATTGCTAGACTTGTCTGATGTTTGAAGATTAATTAACTGATTTTACCGGGGGAGCATTTATGCCCAAGGTGGTTATTTCAGGGTATTACG
Organism: Pelotomaculum sp. PtaB.Bin013; assembly: GCA_002067515.1. GTDB lineage: Bacteria > Bacillota > Desulfotomaculia > Desulfotomaculales > Pelotomaculaceae > Pelotomaculum_D > Pelotomaculum_D isophthalicicum. Next base: position 2,617 of record MVQK01000053.1, read on the forward strand.
GTTTTCACAACAGCGGTGACGAGGCGATTCTGCATGCTATGCTACAGGCTCTCAGAGACATAATACCCGGCCTTGAAGTCACCGTCTTATCCCGGGAACCGGGTTATACCGCCCGGGAATTTGATGTCCGCTCCGTTCCACGCAACAATCCCTGGCGGGTTTTTAAAGCCCTTATGGCCGCTGATATGTTAATCAGCGGTGGGGGCGGGCTTTTGCAGGATGTTACCAGTCCCCGCAGCATAATTTATTATCTGGGTGTTGTTGCGATGGCCATACTTATCGGTAAGCCCGTTTTCTTTTACGCTCAGGGTATCGGGCCTGTGCGTACCGCCTTAGGCAGAACAGCGGTGCGACTCGTGGCTAATTGCGTTAATGCTATTACCGTGCGGGATCCTGATTCAAAAAATGAGCTTGATTCCATGGGTGTTAAACGACCGTTTATAAATGTTACCGCCGACCCTGTACTTGGCCTGGAGCCGTTCCTGGTAGACAGCAAAAAGGGGCGTGAAACCCTGGCCTCGCTGGGCATGGGCAGTGGTCCCGTGGCTGGTATCTCTGTTATACCGTGGAAGGGACTGAGCCGTTATAAAGAAGTGGTGGCCAAAGTAGCCGACGATTTGGCGGCAGGGGGTTGGCAGGTGTTGCTAATTCCGATGTATAACCCCGTAGACATCCAGGCATGCCGGGAAGTGGCCGCCCTGATGCGTGAAAAACCTTTTATGCTTGGCGCTGAAACAAGATATAAGGAGTTGTTGTCTGTTGCCTCCAACCTTGATCTGGCCGTGGGTATGAGACTTCATTTTCTGATATTCAGCGCGATTTTCGGTGTGCCGGTGGTAGGAATTACCTACGATCCGAAGGTAAACCGTTTTTTGCAATCAATCGGGCTGCCCCCGGGTTTGAGCGCCGAAGATCTGGAATATAACGAGTTGTCCTTGAGAATAAAACATGTTATTGACGAACGTGAAAAAATAAGCGCAAATCTTAAAGAGAGAGTTGGGCTCTTGCGAGAGTTGGCTATAAAAAATGCCTTGCTGGCAGCCGAACTTCTTCAGCCAAAATAACGTCTAAATAGATGAATGATTTGCCAATTTCTTTGTGCTGGAGGAATTGGGCCTGGCGGTGTTGAATTCTATGATAGGGGAGGTATTTGGTGATTGTGAATAAGAGAAAGATAGTTTTTACCGTTACGCTTGCTGTTATAATAATTTCTATTTTAGGTTATTCAGCTTTCGCCGGCGTAGATAATGAGCCGGGCGGAAGCAATGATCCGTTGGTCACTCAGAGTTATGTGGACCAGTATATGCAATGGAAAGTAGCTGAGTTGAAAACAGGTCAGGTTTTGCAATGCCATGCCGGTACGGAGTTTATTCCCAGGCGTGGCCAGGCGGTTGTGGTGGATTCAACCGGCAACGGCATTCCCGATGTCACTGCGGGTGAGGATATACACGCAGGCAGCGCGACGCCCCTTAATCACCTGCTGATTGTCCCCAGAGACGACGGGCGCGGAGTTAAAGCCCAATCGCCGGCTGTGGTGATGTACCGGGGTGAAGCGACGATCCAGTAGTTGTACAGAAAAATGAATTAATTGTCAAAAATGATGAATCTTTGTCGGATTAACCGGTAAGCCGGATAATTGACTGGTGAAGCGTTATCGTAATGGGGTGGACTAAATGAGGACAACCAGGCGAAAATTGAAAAGAAAAACGCCTTTTGTTATCTGTTGCCTGTTATTACTTACAGTGCTGGCCGGCTGCGGTATGTTGTTAAAAGATATGTTGCCGGTTAAGACTACAGATATTACCAATATATTTGAACCGACTCCTGATAGGCTAAATGTGCTGCTGCTGGGTATTGACGCCAGGCAGGGCGAAACTATGGCCCGCACGGACACGATGATCCTGGCCAGCGTAGATCAGAAGAGCAAACAGGTGGCTTTGCTTTCCATTCCGCGGGATACCAGGGTAAACATCCCTGGATACGGTATGGATAAGATCAACAGCGCTTCCGCCTACGGCGGGCCGGAGCTTTCCACGAAGGTTGTTTCGCAGTTGCTTGGCACACAGATAAAATATTATGTGCTGGTCAATTTCAGCGGCTTTAAGGATATTGTGGACGCTTTGGGAGGCGTTACTTTTGATGTTGAACAAAGTATGTATCACTGGGACGAAGATCCCGCACTTGAGATTAACTTGAAGAAAGGCGTGCAGCGTCTTGACGGTGATAAGGCACTGCAGTATGTGCGTTACCGCGATTATCCGATGGGGGATATCGACCGTACCAAGTACCAGCAGAAGTTCTTGGTAGCGCTAGGGAAAGAAATGCTGCAGCCCGCTACCATTCCAAAGTTGCCCAGACTGGTCACCGAAATCAACCGTTATGTGAAAACAAACATGCCCGCGACGGATTTATATAAACTGGCTACGGCCTCGAAGAACATGGAGAATGGTAATTTTGTCGCCCAGACTCTACCCGGGCGGCCGTTGGATATCAATGGGGGGAGTTACTGGGGGGTGGATCCTACTGAAGCCAAGCAGGTGCTGGCCAAACTTTTTAAGGGGGAAACAGAGACCAATGTTGTGCTGACTACCCCGCTAAGCGGCCAGTACGCCGGCTCAAGTGATTCAAGCGCGGTTTCTCAGAAAACAAGCGAAACAGCAGCCGGTACCGCCCAGACGAACCAGCAGCCCGGCGCGCAAACGCAGCAAGGTCAGAACGGAACCAGACAACAGACCGGAAGTCAGAAGACTGACAAATCAGGCAAGACCGGCACACAAAACAGCGGTACCAGCGGCGCCTCCGGTAGTACGGTAACTATCACACCTGTGGGCGCTGGTACTGGAACGTCTACTAGCGGTTCCGGTAAAGCAACGGGTAATGATGCAGGCACTCAATCAGGCGCTGGTACGGGATCATCTGATAAATCAAGTACTTCTCCTGACGCTGTTCAAAGTGGAGCCAATCCCGGCATTCCGGGGGTAAAAGCAAAAACTTGAGTTTGCGGTAGCAGCTAAACCGCTCTAAAGAAAAAGGACTCTCTTTAAAGGAGATGTCCTTTTGTTTAATGACATGCGCTGTATTGTTTGTTCAGAGGAGCCGTCGACCATTTGTATGAATCACTTATTTTACTGTTGCGCCATAAATAGTTCCATTTACAGAAAAGACATTGCTTTTAACGGATATTTGCGCTCCGATCTTGATTTCTTTATTGCCGATCATAATACTGTTGTCTGTTACGATGGCGGGTGATTCTATGGTGATGATCACGTTGTATTTTTCCGGCACATCCGCTTGCACGACCCTGCCGTCAAGTGTGGGCACAGCTTGTTTATACGGGGATACCTCTTTGCTTTTCACAGTTCCCAACGGAATGTTGGTTTGAACGTCTTTAACCGCTTGTCCTTCTTTAATACTCTCTACTGTTGGAATACGCACGTTCTCAACAAAAACCTTAAATTCAATATGACTGTTTTGCAAAGCCAGCGCTCTATTAACAATTAGCAGCTTATACACGCCGGCTGCGAGCAGGGCAAGGATTAAGCCGATGATAATGATATCCACGAAATTAAATTTTACTTTTTCTTGTTTTTTATGCATTCTGCTCATTCCTTTCAGAGCTGATCTTTTGTGCCGCGAGTTTTTCCAGAACGAGAATGATCGCTATCAGCAACCAAAGTAAAATACCCAACTTGTAATACCAGAGAAAATAATCTACTACAGAGTGGAATAAAAATCCTGCCAGCGCTCCCATTATTCCCGCGTTCAGGTTTCTTATTAAGGCGTCCCTTGCCGTGCTTAGTTTCAGCCCGAGCCGGAATATACCCACGAACAGCCAGCAAAAAACCGCCAAGCCAAGTATACCAAACTCGCTGATTATCTGTAAATACAAGTTATGCGAGTGGGGAACCACGTTGGAATTAATCATGTAGGTATAATATACACGGGCAAAGGCTTTTCTCCCTAGTCCGACACCGGTCTCCCAGTGATTTTTGACGAGAGACAAGGTAGAATGCCAAGTATCCAGGCGGTACAAGTTCGATGTATCTTTAGTTGAAGTAATTGTGGACAGCCGGTGGGTAATCGTGGCTGGCAAAAAAGAGTACATGAATACCCCCGCCACAGCCAATAACTGAACCAGCAACTTGCTTTTAAACAGCGCAAAAACAACCAGGGCGCCTGCAAATGCCAGCCAACCGCCTCTGGAATAGGTTAAAAGCAGGCAAAAGGCGGCAATGACTACGGTTGCGATGAAGAAAATACGCAATCCGGCTTTGGAGGCGCTGAAAGCCGCCCCTAAAGATACTGTTGACAGCAGGATCAAATATTGGGCCAAGAGGTTCGGGTTTTCAAAAACAGCGTAAGCCCTGTTTTGTATTTCCGGGTTCTGGGTGATGTCGACCCATTCTTTACGTATCTCAACGGTATTAACCCCGGTATAAAACTGGTAGATGGCATAGCTTGCTGTGATCATGCCGGCAAAAGCCAAACAGATAATTAACTTGTCGAGCTTTTCCCGACTGTCAAAAGTATTCACTATCACAAATAAATAAATCAGACCGGTGACCGGAATAAAGAATTCACCCGCGCTGTCCCAAAATGATACCGAGGTGACCGTGGCATAAAACATTACCATGTAAAATAGCAGCAGGGGAATAAATAGCGATGATAGATGGAAACGGAAATGAGGGCGTTTGGCTGCTTTAAAAATAAGGGATGTTAGAGTTACCAACGCCAGTGCCAGGAGCGCTTTTAACGGCGCAATAGGCAGCAGCAGGGCGGCTGCGTACACACCGTGCTCTGTTCGATAAAAAGTGCCAATTGCAAGCAGCACGGCCATGAGCATGATTAGCGACTGCTGATACGGCATAAAGAAAAAAGACAGCGCAGTTAAAGCGGCCAGTATTAGCAAAGCGCCGTATGTGAGCTCACGCTGCCGTGCTTTATATCTCTCCGGTAATTTTAAGTGTTTTTCCAAAGAGCCAGATATTGTCCGCAGCAAAGTGTATGCGCAGCTTTCCCCCGTCATGTTGTGGTTCAGCAGCCGTCCGGTGTAACTGTTCTGGTAGGAGCTGCGCAGAAAGTTTGTTAAGCGGGCGGTCAGGCTGGCGCTAAATCCTTCCGTCCACTTGGCCGCGTTTTTATCCAGCGCCCTTTTTCCCAGGGTAATAATTAAGCTTGGCATAGGTGTAAACATCCGACCTTTTCGATAATGTAATAAAAAGAGTATTCAGTAGTCAGAATTCAGAACTCAGAATATTTTAAGACAGTTCTCTTATTCTGATTTCTAACTCCTCACTTATGACTCCTGAGTAGTCACAAAAGTAGTTCCGCAGTTTGCCAGTAAAATACCAGCCAGTTCATTTACCCGCGCCCGCCAGGAGTGTTTTTCCATCATTGCGACTTGGCGCCGGACTCTGGCCGGATCTTGTTCTTTAATTGCCCTGTCAATACTGGCTGCAAAATCCTCTCTGTCTGAAACATACACATATTCGCGAAAGTCGCCAACTGCCGGAAGCGCCGTGGATATTACCGGTTTGCCAGTGGACAAATATTCATACAGTTTTAGAGGGTCTGAAGCCAGCGAATGTTCATCTTTTGTCCGGGGCAACAATAGCGCCGCCGCGTGTTGCATATACGCGGGCAGCGTAGCGTAAGGTTTGCTCTGCAGCCAGTAGACATTAGCTTTACTGAGCAGTACTTGCCACAGGTTGGCGTCGGTTGAACCTTCATAATAATGTCCGATAAGCACCAGCGAGTATCCAGGCCGATCGTCTGCCAGTTTGATTAATAGCTTCAAGTCGACCCAGGAGTTGAACGAGCCGGTATACATTAAAACCGGCTGATGTATGCCTGCCATTTCCGGTACCGGTGTGAATTCGTTCCTCCTGAAATGTTCCACGTTTACACCATTTTTTATAATATGCACGTCCCGGTGATAAAGAGCGGAGTACTTGCCGGCCAGTTCCGGGGACACGGCGATTACCGCGCTGCTGTTGGCCATCATATATTGGTAAAATGACTTGTTTCCGGCCAGCACGCGTGGATTGTTTTTTATTTCCGGGAAGGCAAAAGAGTCGTCCAAAATATGAAAAATTAGGTATTTGGGCTTTAATCGTTTAATAAAATGAGTTTGAGTATAGCTCCAGGACGAAATATATACTAACGTTTGCTCACGCCAGGAGCGTCCGTAAAGTTCCTCCAGTATACGGTCAAACTTAGCGGCCGTATAATTGTCCGCATATTTTCTCAATCCGAAGAATACCGGCGCGAAGCCTAGAGGGGGCATGTATACCGTGACACCGTTGCGGTCTGTTTTTCGCCAGCGAATGTTGCTCAGCAGGTAAGCAGGATTATTGAGCGCCCCCCTGAGACCTCTGGGAGGTTCTATATATAGACTGTCCACCTTTGTGCAGGCGGCGGCCAAAAACCGCACCGAGTCATTTATTTCGCTGTAATCCCAGGGATTCATGCCTAAAAATACCACCGCCCGGATTTCCCCCAACTATTTTCCCCCCGTCATACCAGCGTTAAGAATTTTTAAAATATGGCCAAGCCTTAGATTATTTTATAACATGGAGGCGAAAGACTCAATGATCAACATTTGGAGGGGCAGAATTATTTGAAAGATAAAAATTTTTTCTTTTTATTGTGATAAAATGTTGTTGTATAATATGGTAAATAAATTACTGAGGGAGTTAGTATGAAACTGTTAGTAAGATTATTTATCACTTTCGGTATGATTTTTTTTATTGCAAGCGCTAATCCGGCTTTTGCCGGGCAGGAATGGCAGCTTTACAACGAGGCTGAATCGCTGGAAAAAGCGGGCAACCTGACAGAAGCCATGAAGATATGGGAGCCTTTGATCGATTCAATGGCGGCGATCGGTGAGGATGAGGCCGCGGGTTTTTGCGCCCAAAAGCTTGGGCGGGCTTACGACAAACTAGGGCGGTATGGCGACGCTGTGAAATATTATGGGATCGAAGCTGCTTTCTGGAATAAATTGCCCGGCCATGCTGAGTGGACTTTGTATGACTCCAAGCGTGCTGAAGAAATCCGTCCGGAATTATGTGTATACGCGCAGAAACCGGCTGCCGGGTCGCCGTCAAACTTGGCCAAGTGCGAGCCGGCCCAGGGAACGCTGCTGGGGGCCGCGGTGGCAGGCGACCCGGCAATCGGGCGTGATCATTTGGACCGGATATCCGAAGTTTACGGCCGGAACTATGCTGCCGTTCTGATTTATGTAAATGATTGGAACGGTTACCCGGATGATGATTTGTTGAAGTCGGCCAAAGAAGAAGGACTGGCTTTGCAAGTGGCCTGGGAGCCTTCCATGGGCCTGGCCGCAGTGGAAGATAATGATTACTTGCACGCCTTTGCCGCGAAGCTGAATGACTACGGGCTGCCGGTGTTCCTGCGCTTTGCCGCGGAGATGAACGGCGACTGGACGCCCTGGACCGGCAATCCCACCCAGTATATTGAGAAGTTCCGCCTGGTGGCCGGGGTTATGCGGCAGGAAGCGCCGAACGTGGCCATGGTCTGGTCCCCGGGCTATTACCCGGATGAGAAGGTTGACGCCTATTACCCTGGCGACCAATGGGTGGACTGGGTGGGCATCAACGCTTACACCGACTATTTTTTCAATGGGAGTCCGGATTCACCGGCGGAAACGGCCACTATGAACTACCAGGGGCGCAACGCCAACCCGCTGCATAAGTTCAAGGCTATCTACGAGCGCTATTCTTCCAGGAAACCGATTATGATCAGCGAAACCGGCGTGGCCTGGGCTAACCGCTACCCGTTTATCGACGTTTCCGACTGGGGGGCGGCCAATCTGAATCGTCTTTACAGCTACCTGCCTTTGCTTTACCCGCGCGTTAAGGCA
>MVQK01000054.1 GCA_002067515.1 Pelotomaculum sp. PtaB.Bin013
TTCAGTTTCTCTATGGCTTGTTCCAGGTTCTTTTCAGTAAGTTCCTTGTGTTGATTCACGTCAGTAGCGGATTTGTTTTTCTGTTGAGCCTGTTCAGACGAGCGGATTTCCAAAATATCCTGAACTTTTTCACTACTGGTGGTATCGGTCAAATTGTCCGTTCTAACATTAGGTAATGCCGGTACAGCACTACTAGGTGGTATTTCCATCTTTTTACCTCCGAATTTGAAGATAAACCCAATTTATTTAATATATATTTGCGATTATAAAAATACTTTATTCGTTTCACGTTATGTACTTCATCCAAAATCAGGTTTGAGCAAAAATATGTAATATTGATATGTAAGGACGGCCAGCCAGGAGCCGGCCGTCCTCTTTAAGGAAGCTGGATAATATAGTATTTTTCCCACTAATTGGCTAATTGCTAGCCAAGCAACTTCAAGACATTTTGTGGCAGCGCATTTGCTTGAGCTAGCATAGCTGTGCCGGCTTGACCCAGGATTTGCAGCCTGGTCAGGTTCATCATTTCTGAGGCCATGTCTACGTCGCGGATGCGGGACTCGGCTGCCGTCAGGTTCTCTGACGCCACTCCCAGGTTGGAGATAGTGTGTTCAAGCCTGTTTTGCAGCGCGCCCATCTTGGCCCGTTCGCTGGACACTCTGTTGATCGCGGCGTCCAGCTTGGCGATGGAATTGGTGGCTGAGTTGCGGTCGGTCACCAGGATATTGTCCACTCCCAGGGCGCTGGCTCCCATGTTGCCAATGGAGGCGTTGACGTCCTGATTCGGGTTGGCGCCGATCTGGAAGACCATGGTGTTGTCCGCCAGGTGCACGGTGGTGCGGAACAGTTTTGCGTCGGCTGTTTCATATTGCATCTGGAAAAGTCCGGTTGCGCTGTTGGTGCCGGTTATGTCCTTTATGCTGGCGTTGGAGTCGAACATGATGTCCACGTTCTTGTGTATGACTCCCACCAGGAGGTTGCCGGAAATGGTCGCGTTCGGGTTGATGTCGAACGGGTTGGTGCTGTGCGCGTCTTTGTACCAGATGTTGAACGTGTTTTCCTTGGACGACTGGATGTTGGCCAGACTGAGAGCGTTGATCAGGTTGTCGTCGCCGGAGAAGCGGATTTCGCCGTTCTTCCCGTCGATGGCGCTCTGGATAACAAAAGTGCCGTTTACGGAATAGCCTGTTTTGTCTTTAAATTCTTTGGCGTCGTTCTTGTTGTAGACAAACTTGACGAAGTTCCGCTGCAGGGATTCGCCCACGTACTGACCCTGTTCCAGGCCGTCCCGTATGGCGTTGTTCAGCTTTTGCTGGACGGTGAAGATGGTGTCGTTGCTGTCAAGCGTAATGGAGGTTTTCTTGCCGTCGCCCTGGATCATGGTGAGCAACTGCGGGCTGCTTAGCATGAAGTTCCCGCTGGGATCCCAGAACTTGTCGATGTCGTATAGTTTTGTATCCAGCGAAGCCGCCCGGCCAAACGCCGACGAAACGTCGAAAGTAGCGGCGGCGGTATTCGCTTTCATGTAGTCATAATCGAAGCCTAAAGTAAAGTTCCCGTTGTATGCCGTGCCGTTAGCAGTATTCAGAGAATACATGTTGAATGTGCGCTGGCTCTTGTCCAGATAACCCTTGGTAAAATTGGCGGCAAAAAGTGTATTAGCGCCTTCCTTAAGGGTGAACTGGTGGCTACCCAAAGAAGTGTCGGCTATGGCAGTTCCCCTGACAAAAATAACCGCCTTGTCTCCGACATTCATGCCCGTGGTGGTCGAGGAATCCGCCGAAAAAGCAATTTTAACATTATTGAAGCCGGTTTGCAGGGTAAATGCCCCACCCATGTTAGTGATTATTACATTTTGAGTTGTCTGGTTGAACGTATAAGCGCCGCTCCTGGAGTACATATGCGTTGAAATGCGGTAAGTCACATTGCCGGACGAACTGATGTTGGTCACCTCGACCAGTACACTGGCGCTGGCTGCCGATATGGTGCTATTGGAAGAATCATAAACTGCCGCGCTTGAACCAAAGATGGACTTGGCGCCACCCGACTTGTAGAACGAAGTGATGCCGGCTGAGAAGGTATTAATGGCTGTAGTGTCCACGCCAAGTGTGTAAGACCCTGAGGCAAGATCGTGAGCCCCCGCCATGGTGATATTGCTGGACTCGGTCAGCTTTAGATTATCGACGCCGTTGTAATTGTGCTTGACTTTAAAAATATCGGTCTTTTGCACTTCGGCCTGTCCAAGATCCTTGATGCCGATCTTCAGGTCGTAGTTGCCGCTGGCGACCTTCTTCTGGCCGAATTGGTCAATGGTCCTCAGGCCGTCGCGAACGAAGATTTTTGTCGACAGCTTGTCGCTGGAGACCAGCGCGGCTGCGGAACCGTCCAAAAGCTTCTTGGTGTTGAACTCAGTGGTGTTGGCGATGCGGTTCAGTTCAGACGTTAGCTGGTCGACTTCCTTTTGAATCTCCGCCCGGTCGTTGGAAGTTAAGGTGTCGTTGGCGGCCTGGACGGCAAGTTCACGCATCCTTTGCAGGATCGAGTGCGATTCGTTCAGAGCGCCCTCAGCGGTCTGGATTAGCGAAATCCCATCCTGGGAGTTGCGTACGGCCTGGTTCAGGCCGCGGATCTGGCCGCGCATTTTTTCCGAGATGGCCAAGCCGGCGGCGTCATCGGCAGCCCTGTTGATACGCAAGCCTGAAGAGAGCTTTTCCAGCGATTTAGACATGGACGAGTTGTTCACTGACAGGTTGCGCCAGGCGTTCAGGGCCGGAATGTTGTGGTAAATAATCATTTAGTTTTCACTCCTTTACGTATTAATTCTGGTATATTGAAAAAATAAACCGCCTAAATAATTAATCGGCGGTTTCAAAACAGACTTGATAGTTTAAGTAAAAATTTTTTTGCTTAGATATTGGGAAACTCGAAAGAAAGCTTTTCCCTGTACTTCAGAAGCGCATCCCTGCAGATGTCCGCGAGGCGGCCTATCGTGCCGAACCACTCCGCATGACGAACGGCTATTTCCGCAAGCTCGCTTTCTTCACTGTCGTGCCGATTGCCCAGGGCGTGCATTTCCATTTCAAATTTAATGTTAAAGGACTGGGCGATATGCATGAAAAATAACTGGAATGTCTCATAATGCGCAGAACACAACTGTTTGTTCTTGTATATGGTATCCAAAAGCTGGCGTGTTACCTCTATGGGCGGAACACTTCCGTCGGTTATTGTCAGTAAGTGTCTTTTGTCCTCAATTACATTCAGCGCTTTTTTGCATATATCGGAAATCTTGGCCAGTCCTACGGACGTTCGATCTGCTTTGGCAAAGACCTGCCTGGCAGTATCCAATACTTCGGTTTCGCTTACCGGCTGCAAGTGACGGCGGATGATTTCCAAAGGGTTAAATTCTTCGCGCAGGTAACAGTCAATTACCTTGGCCAGCGGCATCACTTTCGTGCCCTGAATAAAAGCCCCGCCTTCCGTGGCGTTGACACAGGTGCCGGAGTATTCCGCCACGTCCACTTCGTAGCCTTTTAAAAAGGAGTATAGGATCCTGGTGGTGGTTATCGGCAGGCCGTCGTTTCCCGGAACTTCAAATGTGTCAACGCCGGCCCAGGTTTCCTGTCTTTCGCCGAAGGCATGGCCCTTGGCGTGGGTCAGACCTTCCCGCGTTAAAGCCAGGTCCTGTCCGACCAGGATGATTGGGTCACAGCCCATGGCAGCGGCGATTTTGAAGGCCATGTTGCCGGCGGACCCTTTTATGTTCAACATCCCTCTCTCGACACCTAGCCAGTGGAAATGATCGAAGGCACGGTAGACGATAATTTTGGGGCCGACGTAATTATCATACACCTCCCGGCGGATAACCGGGCAGGCGGCAAGGTAAATGTCCTGCAATTCACCGGGCGGGATATCCTCGAAAAGCCGCGTCACTTGGATGATTCGCTCCAGGGAAGTCACCATGTGCGGCCGTATACCCATCTCCAGGAGGAGTTTCAGGGAGGCGTCCACTGAAATAATCAAAGCCCGGTTTTCCATGCCTTTTAAGAGGTGCTTGTTCTTATTTAAAGACGGTCCAGTCGCCACGATCACTGCCGGTTTGCCTTTGAATCTGTCATAGAGGCAGTTTATGCCCGGGTTCCTGATAATGACGGAAAGGTTCGCCAGCATGTTCTCGACGCCGATTAAAGAGTCCTCCGGGCAGTTGCCGAAATCAAGAACAGTTTGCTTGGCGATATCGGTCAGGATTTTCATCATGCTGAGATAGTAGTCTTTGTTTAGTAGCAGGGAGGAGGGGTGATACACTGGTTTCATCGCCCCCGCGTAAAGATACAATGTGTTTTTTTTGATGTATCCCTTTAACTGAACATAAACGTCTTTCTCCCAGTTGCCGATAAACAGGCGAGCGTTAGGGTTGGAAATGAGCGGGCTGAGGTCTGTGTAGCAGCAGGCAAGCTTAAATACTTCCAGTTCCCTCTCATATAATATTATTACTCTTGTTCGCAGTTCGGGGGTAAGATCAATGAAATTTATTATTTCATAACCCAAACCGACGCCCAGACAAACGGCAATTTTTACATTTTTTAAATGCAAGTTCTCCAATTGCCGCTTTGCGTCTTTTAACGGGTCGGAGTTGTTATAATAAAACAGATCTTTTTTTGCGCAGTAGAGGTTTGGCGTGCCGGTAGACGACGGTACGATGCGGTAGCCGGAAGTAAAACGGCAATTTTCAACCTGATCGGCCAACTCTGGATAATGCTGTTTGAGAGAGGCTAGATTGTTTCGGTAAAAATGAGTGGTGGTGTGAAACTCGTCGCTAAAAATTGGAATTGCCTGCTTTAGTAGCGCGGGATCCGCGGCTTGCTGTGACAGGTCAGCATGAGGCGCCTTTTTTTTTGCCCTTTTCTTTGCCATTTTATTTTACTCCTACGGATGCTTTATTTTGTTAGCAACAACAACGATTCAGCATATCTATCGTTTTTCTCAATAATGATATCTTCAATAATGCCTATTCTTTTAGGAAAAATATGTTCATTATTATTTAGAGAAAATAAACTGAAGTTATTTGGAAAAAATTGAAGCAAATTGATCAAATTAAACTTACTGCAAAACGACAGGGCTTCTTCGGGGCGGAAAGTCCGCATTACACCGGATAGCTGCAAGTCGTCGCGCGAAGCAATTTCGTTAGTGAAAGAAATAAAAGTTAGACCGCCAGGTTTTAAAATTCTGTAAAGTTCGTTTACCAAGTTGTTTATCATGTTGTCAGGAGGAATATTCGAAAGATAGTTGAAACAAACCATAATATCAAAGGTATTATCATCAAAAGCTAGCCTGTCAAAGTCTAGTTTAGAAAAATTTAACTGTTTGCTTATGGATTTTTGGGCTTCCTCCAAAGCCTGTGAACTAATATCGGCCACAGTTATATTTTCGGGTTTGGCGCCCAGCTTTAAAAAGAATGAAGCCAGATCATGACTAAGGCCCAAAATCAGTATGGATTTATTAGATAGTGAATCTATGTTGGTTTCAACCATAACAGTAAACAAGATTCTTTCTACGAACCTTTCCTTTAGAAATTTATTCAGTAAGCTTTTGAGCTCTTTATTTTCATTACTAAATAAATCAATTCTGTTATAATAATTATAGAAAACATTTTCTAATTTTTCATTAAACATAGTGGTTTCTTTTAAATTCATAAGGTTCTTTCCTTTCTATGGATAATTATAGCCTTCTTTTTCTGTACCTATTGTAAAATATTAGAGAGGTCACGGCAATAGCAACTGATATTTATTTTCCAGATGCCAAGTACCGATATTACCCTCTAAAGATTTCCGGCGTTGCTGCCGATTACTTTCCTAGGTTGCAAGTATGTTTGTTTTATGAAAAAAGGTTTACAATTTTCCCCAAGATAATCAAGGGATGTAAGAACTTCACAGATATTTTTGAGGTGAGCGTAATTGGAAGGAAGAGTAGTGGCAATCATTCAGGCTAGAATGGGTTCTACCAGGTTTCCTGGAAAGATAATGAAAAACTTATTTGGCAAATCTGTGCTTGCTCATGTTATTGAAAGGGTAAAACAAATAAAAAGTATTGATGATGTGGTAATTGCAACCACCATGTTGGTGGGGGACGACATTGTCGAACAGGAGGCGGCTATCCAGGAGGCCAAAGTCTTTAGAGGCAGTGAAGAGGATGTGCTCAGCAGATATTATTATGCGGCCCAAAAGTATAAAGCTCAGTCGGTGGTAAGGATCACATCGGATTGCCCTTTGATTGATCCCGTTGTATGCGATGAGATTATCGGATGCTTTCAACAAAATGTATATGACCTGGTTACGAACGCTGGTGGTGACCTAACGCAAAGGACTTACCCAAGGGGTTTGGATACGGAAGTGTTTTCTTTTCAATTGTTGGAAGAAGTTTTCAAAAAAGCTGATGTGAAGTATCAAAGGGAACATGTCACACCTTATATTTATGAACACAGTGACCGGATTTTTTATTACAAAAACCAAGTTGATTATTCCAGGTATAGATGGACACTGGATACGGCAGAGGATTTTGCCTTGATTAGGGAAATTTACCGGCATTTATATAAAGGGAAACATGATTTTTATTTGACGGAAGTAATTAAGTTAATTGAAAAGTATCCCGAGTTAGCTAAACTGAATGAGAATATTAAGCAGAAAAATATAACAAGTTAAGCGAAGGACAAGTAATAATGAATGTATATATACGCGCAGACGCCTCCGTGAAAATCGGCACAGGGCACGTTATACGATGTCTTACTCTTGCAGGCGAACTCAGGGGTAGGGGAGCGGAAGTTTCATTTATTTGCCGTGAGTTGGCAGGTAACCTGTGTAATTATATTAACAACAAGGGATTTAAAGTCTGTTTACTGCCCTATAATAAAAAAAATTTAGATAATTATTCAAGGTCTGAGCGGCATTGCTTAGGCGCTGGCTGGCAGGCGGATGCGGAGCAGACGGTAAAGATATTGGCAAATGAAAAGAAAATTATTGACTGGTTAATAGTCGATCATTACGCGTTGGATGAGCAATGGGAAGGTCGGATAAAACAACATGTAAAAAAGATCATGGTGATCGATGACCTTGCGGACCGCCCTCATGCTTGCCATCTTTTACTGGACCAGAATTTGTATGAAGATATGGAACAGCGCTATGATAAGCTGGTTCCGGATTATTGTGTCAAATTGTTCGGTCCCGGGTATGCCCTCCTGCGCCCTGAGTTTAGGGAAGCTCGAAAAAATTTAAGGAAACGGGACGGTACTGTCAGGCGTATTTTAATATTTTTCGGTGGAAGCGATCCGGCCAACCAAACGGAAAAAGCGCTGGAGGCAATACGTCTTCTGAATAGACCGGATATCGCTGTTGATGTAATCGTGGGCGATTCAAATCCTAATAAGCAGAGGCTTGAGGAAATCTGTGAGGGTATGCATAATGTTAACTATTATTGTCAGGTAGATAATATAGCCCAGCTAATGACAAATGCCGATCTGGCCATAGGTGCGGGCGGGACTGCGACATGGGAGCGATGCTATTTGGGGTTGCCGGCTATAATCTTGATCATTGCGCGAAATCAAATGGAAACAACTTTTGCCGTTCAGAAAAAAGGAGCAATATTAAGTTCGTTTTGTTTTCGAAATATTAGTATAAAGGAATTGATGGAAGTTATCAAGAAAGCTATTAATAATAAGGTGATTTTACAAGACATAAGTAAAATTGCAATGGGTTTGCTGGGTGGTGACGAGTATAAAGGCAGTGAAGCGGTTTTAAGAAGAATGATGGTGCAAGATGATGTTTAGCATAGAGGGTTTTAAGCTAAGGCAAATAGAAAAAAGTGATTTGGAAAAAATCCTTAATTGGCGCAATTCGGATAGGATTCGCGCGAATATGTTTAGTGATCATATTATTACAATGGAGGAACATTTGGCATGGTATCAAAGAATAAAACAGGCTCAAAACGTTAGGTGCAACATTTTTGAATATAATAAAGAACCCATCGGGCTAGTTAATTTTACAGAAATTGATAGGAAAAATAGCATATGTTTTTGGGGATTCTATTTAGGAGAAAGTAAAATGTTGGGAACAGGGTTAATCATGGGTTATTTAGGACTTAATTATGCTTTTAATATAGTTGATATTCGTAAAGTGTATGGGCAAGTATTCGCTTTTAATTTACATAGCGTTAATTTTTTTAAAAAACTTGGTTTTATGGAAGAAGGACGGTTTAGAAAACATGTAATAAAAAATGGGGTTCCTGAAGATGTGATTTTTTTTGGTTTATTTAAAGAAGAATGGAATAGAAAAAAAGTAGCGCTTGAGAAAATAGTTTTCGAAGATAATCATTCATAAATGTTATCGCGGATACTATATGAAGTGAAAGGAGCTTTGATGTATGAGTGAGGTGATTGCTATTGGGGGAATGCTAATTGGAATTGATTATCCCCCTTTTATCATTGCGGAAATGTCCGGCAATCACAACCAGTCTCTGAACCGTGCGCTGGCAATTGCCGAGGCTGCGGCAAAGGCCGGCGCTCATGCCCTGAAGTTGCAGACATATACTGCCGACACAATGACCCTTGATATAAAGCATGGTGAATTCTGGATTGATGACCCTGACAGCCTGTGGAAAGGGATCTCATTATACGACTTGTACAGGAAGGCCTATACGCCCTGGGAGTGGCATAAGCCCATTATAGATCACTGCAAGGAGTTGGGGATCATTGCTTTCAGTACGCCCTTTGACGAAACAGCGGTGGATTTCCTTGAGTCTCTTGATGTTCCCTGCTACAAAATTGCTTCTTTTGAGAATACGGATATTCCTCTTATTCACAAGGTGGCATCTACCGGTAAGCCTATGATTATTTCCACCGGCATGTCCGGGGTGGCTGAGTTGGAGGAAGCAGTACGGACAGCCAGGGAGGCGGGTTGCAAGGACATTATCTTGCTTAAATGCACTAGTTCTTACCCCGCGACACCCGAAAACAGCAATGTTCGAACAATACCCCACTTGAGGGAACTTTTTCATTGCCAGGTGGGTTTGTCCGACCATACCATGGGTATCGGCGCAGCTCTGGCCGGTGTGGCACTTGGGGCTACTGTTATAGAAAAGCATTTTACCATATCAAGGGCCGATGGAGGAGTCGATTGTGCTTTCTCCATGGAGCCTGAAGAGATGAGGGCGCTTGTAATTGAAAGTGAACGGGCTTGGCAGTCCCTTGGCGGGGTAAGTTACGGTCCTTCGGAAAATGAAAAAGCGTCATTGAAATTCCGGCGCTCCTTGTATGTTGCCAAGGATATGAAGGCAGGCGAGATTTTTACTAAAGACAATTTAAGAGTTATTCGGCCCGGTTACGGCTTGTCCCCGAAATACTACGATCTGCTCCTGGGGAAAAGAGTGAAACAAGATGTAAAAAAGGGATATCCGGTGAGTTGGGCATTATTGATTTAAAAGCAATTTTAAGTTGAAAGCATTAACTTGTCTACGGCATCTCCACATCATTCTTGATGTTCTTTAAAGAGTATAATTTAAATAAGTAATCATATTTGTTGGTTGTAACCCGCCGGTCACATGTAATTAGTATTTCAATTTATCGAACGGAGGAAACGAATGAGTAATTTCAAAACAGAACAAGAACAATTTTGGGCGGGAGAATTTGGTGATAGATATGTTGACAGAAACCAGGGAGACTTAATGCTTGCAAGCAATATTGCCCTGTTAGCAAAAATCATTGCCTGTACCCGGTCGGTTTTTTCGGTTATTGAGTTTGGAGCAAATATCGGTCTTAACCTGCGGGCGATAAAACATCTCCTTCCAGAAGCCGAAATGTCAGCCATCGAAATCAATCAAAAGGCAGTTGAGAGACTTAGAAGTTGGGGTGAGGTAAAGGTTTATCCTTATTCGATTCTGGATTTTTCACCGGATTACACTCGCGATTTTGTCCTGATTAAGGGTGTGCTTATTCATATTAACCCTGACAGTCTGGAAAAGGTTTACGATTTACTTTATCAGACCAGTAAACGTTATATCTGCATCGCTGAATATTATAACCCCACGCCGGCGGAAATAGTATATCGAGGGCATCGGGGCAAGTTGTTTAAGCGGGATTTTGCCGGTGAGATGCTTGATAAATTTAAAGATTTACAGTTAATTGAATATGGTTTTTCTTATCATCGGGATAACCTTTTTCCCCAAGACGACATAACATGGTTTTTGCTGGAGAAATAATGTAATCAAAATGATATAGAAGAAATGGATAAAATTTTGTAGAAGTTTATAAACGTGAGGTGTATATCTGACTGCAGATTACTTTGATTAGTCATTGTAGTTTAACTATTACACCAGAAAAGAGAGAGTCTTGCCGTACCGACTGGAAGGTTGTAAATTTGGCAATTTACCATTTTTAGTGTTGCCAGTTG
>MVQK01000055.1 GCA_002067515.1 Pelotomaculum sp. PtaB.Bin013
TGGGGAGCAAGAGCAGGCTGCGACCCCCTCTCAGGGTGAGATAGCCAAAGATGATCAAAAAACAAATCTGCCGGTATACTATGTTAAAATTACCGCTGACGATGCCTATCTAGTCCGGGAAGTGCACCAAGTTCCCTATACCAAGGAAGTTATCAAAGCGGCGTTGGAAGAATTGATTAACACCAACCCTGTTACACCTGGCGCGGTACGGGTGTTGCCGGCGGGAACAAAGATCCGGGGTATCTCCGTACAAGACGGTTTAGCGACAGTGGATTTTTCCCGGGATGTGCTACGCGCCAACGTAGGAGCTTCAGGTGAAGAATTAGGTATCCAGAGTATAATAAATACTGTCACTGAATTTCCAGGTGTTCAGAAAGTGTCTTTCCTAGTGGAAGGAACAGTGGATCAGGAAGCAAAAAACTGGTGGGGTCATGTGGGACTATACTCGCAGCCTTTTGCTAGAGATGTTGCGAAAGTTTATGAACCAGCTATCTGGTTGACCAGTCCGGCACCAGACCAGGTAGTGGCATCACCTTTAGAGGTGCGCGGCAGCGCCAGGGTATTCGAAGCAACGGTAAGCGCTAGGCTGCTGGACGATTCAGGGAAAGAATTAGCAAGTGGTTTTGCCACCGCCGCACAAGGCGCTCCCGGAAGAGGGGATTTTGTCCTGCCATTAAAATATCAGGTAAATTCACCTGGCAAAGGGAAAGTGGAAGTTTATTGGAAAAGTCCTAAAGATGGTAAGGAAATGGATAAAGTAGTAATACCTGTCGCCTGGTAGTTTTGCTTTCAAGTTGAAATTAAAAATAATCTTACTGCCACAAATTTCTTGTGGCTTTTTTTATTCTTCGTAATACCCTTAATAATAGTTTTAAATGATAAATACTATTAGTTAAAGCGTTTTTACTGCTGCCTGCTACCATTCTTCTTTTTGTTAACGTTGCATATAATGTATTATTCATGCAAATTTAGACCTAACTATAAAAAGTTACTGGAGAACTTGATGTGGTAGAAAGGAGTGAAACAATGGATTTTCTTAGGCGTTTAGAAGAATACCGCTCCTTAGAAAGACAGCTTGCCTGGGAAGGGACATTCCAGGATTACCTTGAGGTTTTAAAAGAAAGGCCCTGTACATCCCAACTTGCCCACTCCAGGATTTATAAAATGATCAGGTCTGCCGGGATAGAAGAAAAAGAAGGTACGAAACAATACAAATTTTTTTCTACCGAAATTTTTGGACTTGATAAAACCCTGGAAAAACTCGTAGAAGAATATTTCCACCCGGCTGCGCGCCGTCTTGATGTAAGGAAACGTATTTTGCTTCTAATGGGACCTGTGAGTGGGGGAAAGTCAACCTTGGTGGCTATGCTGAAAAGAGGTTTGGAAAGGTATAGCCGAACCGATGAAGGAGCTGTCTATGGGATCAAAGGATGCCCCATGCATGAGGAGCCTTTGCATTTGATCCCAAAAGAATTAAGAGAAGATTTTCAAAAAGAATATGATGTTTACATTGAAGGAGAACTATGTCCATCATGCCGTCTTATGGTGGAGAACGAGTATTCCGGTAATATTGAAAAAGTACCTGTAGAGAGAGTGTTTCTATCAGAAGATGACCGGGTTGGCGTAGGCACGTTCACCCCTTCTGATCCTAAATCACAGGACATAGCTGACTTAACCGGCAGTCTTGATTTTTCCACTATCGCCGAATATGGTTCAGAATCTGATCCGCGTGCGTACCGTTTTGATGGTGAATTAAACATAGCCAACAGGGGAATGATGGAATTCCAAGAGATGTTGAAGTGTGATGAAAAATTTTTATGGAATTTACTTAGCCTCTCCCAGGAAGGAAATTTTAAGGCCGGACGTTTTGCGTTAATCTATGCGGATGAGATGATAGTTGCGCACACAAATGAAAATGAATATAAAACATTTATTAGCAACAAAAAAAATGAGGCCTTGCAGTCCCGGATAATCGTTATGAAAATACCCTATAACTTAAAAGTCAGTGATGAAGTAAAGATATATGAAAAGCTGATCAAGCAAAGCGACTTGCGGGATATTCACATCGCGCCACATGCCCTGCGAGTAGCCAGTATTTTTTCAGTACTGTCAAGGATGAAAGAATCAAAAAAACAGGGTATGGATTTGGTCAAAAAGATGAAGCTTTACGACGGAGAAGATGTGGAAGGGTTTAAGCAAAAAGATTTACATGAACTTCATTCAGAAGCTATAGATGAAGGCATGAGCGGTGTTGATCCCCGTTATGTGATCAACCGCCTGTCATCTGCGTTGATTCGCACCTCAAACCTTTGCATTAATCCATTAGATGTACTACGTGCTTTAAAAGAAGGGTTGGATCAGCATCCGTCAATAACGAAAGAAGAACGAGACCGTTTGCTGAATTTTATTTCGGTAGCCCGGAAAGAATATGACGAAATGGCTAAAAAAGAAGTACAGAAGGCATTTGTTTACTCCTACGAAGAATCTGCTAAAGTTTTGTTTAACAACTATCTGGATAATGTTGAGGCGTATTGTAACGGGCTGAAGTTAAAAGATCCTATTACTGACGAAGAATTGGATCCGGATGAAAAATTAATGCGCTCCATAGAAGAGCAAATAGGTGTCTCTGAAGGCGCTAAGAAAGCTTTCCGGGAAGAAATATTAATCAGACTTTCTAGCTATGCGCGTAAGAACAAGCGCTTTAATTACAGTTCTCACGAACGTTTAAGGGAAGCCATTGAGAAAAAATTATTTGCGGATCTTAAAGATGTGGTCAAAATTACTACTTCCACCAAGACGCCAGACGCTGAACAGTTGAAGCGGGTAAACGAGGTTAGTGCCAGATTGATAGCGGAGCACGGATACTGTCCCACTTGCGCCAATGAGTTGTTAAAATACGTTGGCAGTTTATTAAATCGTTAATTTGGATCAAGACGTAAATGTGTTAACCAACTAATTACGATCAGAACCTGTAGTTGCTGTCTAAAGCCGGAAGTCATACTTACCGGCTTTTAAATATATGGTAAATTTAGTTAACATTTTTTATCAACACGTTACATTTATTAGCTGGTTACTCATATAATGTAGCGTGGACAGCTACGTTGCAAATGCGTCTTTCGAACGAGAAAGCATGTTGACTTTTAAATACTAAATTACATTTTAAGGGAGGGGTTGCCGTGTCCGACGGAGATTTTGTAATCTCCCGGGAAGACTGGTCACTTCACCGTAAGGGAGAGATTGACCGGGAACGGCACCGGGAAAAAGTACGGGAGGCAATAAAGAAAAACCTGGCTGATATTGTCAGTGAAGAAAGCATTATCATGCATGACGGACGTAAGATTCTTAAAGTACCGATCCGTTCCTTGGATGAATTTCACTTCCGTTTTGACTATGGCAAGCAAAAGCATGGTGGTCAGGGGGATGGCAATAGCAAAAAGGGTGATGTAGTTTATACTGATCCTCAGAAAGGACAGGGTAAGGGTAAGGGGGCAGGCGAAGAACCTGGCGTTGATTACTATGAGGCTGATGTAACTATTGAAGAGCTAGCGGAAATGATCTTTGAAGATCTCGGTCTGCCAAATCTGGAACAAAAAAAGAAACCAGAGCTTGCTTCGGAGTCGGTAGAATTTAAGGATGTGCGAAAGAAAGGTATAGCGAGCAATATTGACAGAAAGCGGACTATTATCGAAGTAATTAAACGAAATGCTTTAAAAGGAAACCCGGGATTACACGGCATAACGCCTGAGGATTTGCGTTATAAAACTTGGGATAATACTTATAAATATGAATCCAGTGCGGTAGTTCTCGCAATGATGGATACTTCCGGTTCAATGGGACCTTTTGAAAAATACATTGCACGCAGTTTTTTCTTTTGGATGGTTCGTTTTCTACGCACAAAGTATAATAACGTCCAGATTGTTTTCCTCGCGCATCATACTGAAGCGAAGGAAACAACCGAAGAGGAGTTTTTTACCAAGGGGACTAGCGGCGGTACCCGCTGTTCGTCGGTTTACAAACTTGCTCTGGATGTTATCGAAAAACGGTACAGTCCTCAGGATTATAATATTTATGCGTTTCACTTCTCTGACGGCGATAATCTTGTTTCGGATAATGACAACTGTATTAAATTAATCAACGAGCTTCTCAAAGTATGCAACATGGTCGGTTATGGCGAGATCGAAGGGGCTTACTACTATACCAGCACTTTGAGGACGGCTTTTAAAAGAGTAAATAATCCTAAATTTACCAGCGTTACGATCAAAGACAAGAGTGGGGTTTACCCCGCGTTGAAGAAGTTTTTTAATCAAACACAGGGTGAGGCAGCCAATTAGGTTATGGAGTTAGGGGATGTGAAAAGCTAATGTAGATATGTCTCGGTTAATGGAGGAATTAATATGAATTCTAAGGATGAATTAAGGGTTTTGGAAGATGCTTTGCAGGTTATCAATGCGAAGGCTAAAGAATTAGGGTTGGATTTTTATGATATGTTTTTTGAAATTTGCCCGGCAGATATTATTTATACTTTCGGCGCTTATGGAATGCCCACCCGTTTTTCACACTGGACATTCGGCAAAGCCTATCATAAAATGAAAACGCAATACGATTATAATCTTGGCCGTATATATGAAATGGTAATCAATTCCAACCCTTGCTACGCTTTTCTCCTCGAAGGCAACAGCATAATACAGAACAAGCTGGTCATGGCGCATGTTCTTGCGCATTGTGATTTCTTCAAAAACAATGCATATTTTAAAAATACCTCAAGGAACATGGTGGAGTCTATGGCTTCGGCGGCCGAGCGTTTTCGTGAATATGAATTTGAATTTGGCCGGGCAAAAGTTGAATCATTTATTGATGCTGCCTTATCCATTCAGGAACACATCGAACCCAGGTTGATGATAAAAAGAGGGGAGAATTTACGAAAAAAACGGCAGAAAGAGAAAGAGCGGACCTGCCATGCTGAACGCATTGAAACTCCTTATGATGACTTATGGGAGCTTGAAGAAGCCCGAAAGGATACTTCTAAAGATAGTGAAAAAGTAAAAAAATTCCCCATAGAACCTGAAAAAGATCTTATGCTGTTCATTATCCAACATAGCAAAGAATTAGAAGACTGGCAGAGGGACATCATGTCAGTTATCAGACAGGAAATGCATTATTTCTGGCCGCAAATGGAAACAAAAATTATGAATGAAGGATGGGCTACTTACTGGCATCTTCGAATAATGCGTGATATACATCTTGATGAAACTGAAACGATAGAGTTTGCCAAAATGCACTCCGGTATTATTCAAACTTCGCGTACCCGTATTAATCCATATACACTCGGCCTGAAAATATTTGAGGATGTTGAAAAGCGATGGGATAATCCCACTCCCGAGGAAAGAGAGCGGTATGGACGTTCTGGCGGGGAAGGCAAACAAAAAATATTTGAAATTCGTGCGAATGAAAATGATATTTCATTTTTACGTAATTACTTGACTAAAGAACTAATTGAGGAAATGGATTTATATCTATACAAAAAGGTGGGAAATGAATGGAAGGTAGAT
Source organism: Pelotomaculum sp. PtaB.Bin013 (assembly GCA_002067515.1). Taxonomy (GTDB): domain Bacteria; phylum Bacillota; class Desulfotomaculia; order Desulfotomaculales; family Pelotomaculaceae; genus Pelotomaculum_D; species Pelotomaculum_D isophthalicicum. The sequence goes on from MVQK01000055.1 coordinate 5,550, forward strand.
GAAAAAGATTGGGAAAAAGTAAGGGACGGTCTTGTTTCTAGCATGACAAATGGTGGTTATCCTTACATTACAGTACAAGACGGTGATTATAATAAAAACGGTGAGTTGTACCTGAAGCATCACTATGAGGGAACAGAGTTGGATGTATATTATATTGAAAAAACAATTCCTTACTTGCATTCCCTCTGGGGACACACTATACATCTGGAAACGGTTCTGGATAATAAATCAGTGCTTTTTTCATTTAATGGAGAGAAAAGTAGCAAGAAATTCATATAAGTTCAAATTAGAATGCCCTCCGGTGGAGGGCATTTTTTCGTATAAGTTGATCTGCGATTTGGGGACGGATGAGAGCCATATTCGGGCAAGGCAGTAAATTATGTGTCCGTGCCTTTTGGCTTTAAAATATTTTTCTGAAGAAATTGCTGATATGTTAATCTAGTATTGTGAAATAGTGCTTAAAAAATATTATTTTTGATAGCATTAACGTTAATAGGACAAACGTCCTATTTGTAGGACGTTTGACTTATCCACAAATTTACCTATATTTGTGGATATATCTGTGTATAGATTTAAGCTTCGTAATTATTCAACGACCGGCACGAAAGAAAATAAATTTATTTTAGAATGGTGGAATAAAGTGTACGCTATTAATAATTGTAAGGTATATACGGGAAAAAATTTACTCGTGGATAAGGCAGTTATTATCGATAGTAATAAGATAGTTGATATTATTAGCCCGTTCAATCTGCCCGCAGGTATTTCCGAAATAAACCTGGGTGGTTTATCTATCGCGCCGGGGTTCATTGATATACAAGTTAATGGCGGGGGAGGCTGTTTATTTAATGAAGAACCGAGCGTTTCTGTTATCTGCAAGATATATGAAGCGCATAAGCGGTTTGGAACAACTAACTTTTTACCCGTTCTGCTCAGCAATTCCAGAGATAAAATGATGGCGGCTGTTAAATCCGTGAAATATTGCCTGGATAAAAAACTGCATGGGATTTTGGGATTGCATTTAGAAGGACCTTTTATTAATAGAAAAAAAGCGGGGGTACATAACAATAAATACATCAGGACTCTAAATGCAGAAGAGTTGAATGACTTGATCAAAGCTGCCGGATCGAAGGTGCTAAAACTGTTAACCGTGGCACCCGAGTTTATCCCGCCCGATTATTTAAGAATGTTGTCAGGCGCCGGTGTTTTGCTCTCAGCCGGACATTCGGATATTACATATGATGAAGCGATAAAATGCTTTGAAAACGGCATAACATGCGTTACTCATTTATTTAACGCGATGTCTCAATTAAGCGGCAGAGAACCCGGCCTTGCCGGCGCGGCATTGCAGGCGAAAAACGTATGGGCGGGCATAATCGCCGACGGTTTTCATGTGCACTATGCCGCCATAGATATAGCAAAACGAATCAAAGGGAGGAAGTTGTTTTTAACAACAGACGCCATGCCGCCCGTGGGAAAAGCTTCACGGAACTTCATGCTGGGCGATTACGTGATTCAGTGCCGGGACGGAAAATGCACAACAGAAACAGGAGTAATTGCCGGATCGGTATTGGACATGGCTACGGCAGTACGCAATTGTATATATGAAATTGGCATCCCCATTGAAGAAGCCCTGCGGATGGCTTCCACATATCCAGCGGAATTCCTCGGCATGGGATGCGAGCTTGGCAAAATAGAACCCGGATATAACGCAAACTTAGTGATTTTCGATGACCAGGTGGAAGTAAAGGGTGTTGTCGTTAATGGGAAATTTGAATTTTGGGCGAACTCATGAGGATTTATAAAAGGGGCCTCATAACAGCCCCTTCTTGTATCTCTATTACAGTAAAAACAAATATTTTATAAATTTCACCCCGCAGCTAGTCATATCTTTTTCGTATATATTTAATAGCGGTAATAATTCGTCTTCACAGGAGATATTATTTCCGACGATATTAAATATACAATTGGTGGTGACTTGCATAATGAGGGCAACTGGATTTGTGCGCCGTATTGATGAACTCGGCAGGTTTTTAATACCCAAGGAAATCAGGAACACACTTCATATTAAACATTACTCATCTTTAGAAATATTAACCGATTACGAGGGTGGAGTCATTTTTAAAAAATTCTCGCCAATTAAAGAACTTGGACAATTAGTGGAAGAATACGCGCAGGCTTTATATGAATCACTTGGTCATACTGTTTGTATTGTTGACAAAGAAAATATTATTGCTGTTGCCGGCTTTAATAAAAAGAGATTACTAAACAGGCAACTTAACCCGGAAATCGAGAGGTTAATGGAGGAAAGAAAAGCGAATCATTATGTTATGCCCATATCATTAACGGTAGTTTTGGAGCGGCGATTATATCCGCCTTGTTTATATCTATTTTCAGTTTTGCAATCAACTTATTCATAAAAGATTAACTGCATCAGAATCTTATTTGCTTATACGGAGCCGATGGGTTCTGACTTTCATTAATGGAAGGTATAGCTATGAGCAAAATGGCTTTCAAATATGGGCTTGACGATGTTCCACCACCGTTGGAGCTAATTCTGTTCGGCTTGCAATGGCTGGCTATTTCAGTTCCCACCATCGTTATCATCGGGAAAGTGGTGGCTGATTTTCATTATAACAGTAACATTGAACAGGTCATATATGTGCAAAAAATATTTTTTGTAACAGCAATTGCCCTATTGACCCAGGTGCTTTTGGGTCACCGGCTGCCGATTGTTACCGGGCCGGCAACAGTATTGTTAGTGGGTGTGGCGGCAAGCACGGGAAGCGACTCGCACACAGTTTACTCCTCAATAATGATCGGCGGTATAATTCTTTCCTTAATTGCCGTTACCGGACTTTTCGGTCGCTTAAAAAAATTATTCACCCCCAGGGTGGTAGCCGTAATCCTAATACTCATCGCGTTTACACTCGCACCAACCATAATGAATCTTATTATTACACCGGTAATGCAGGCATCCTCGCTTTTCAACCTTATTTTTACTCTTGTATTTCTCTTTATTATGTTTGTTTGCGGCAAATATCTGACGGGGATCTGGAAATCCACCATAATAATATGGTCATTACTAACAGGAAGCCTCATCTATTTTTTATTTTTCCCGGATCAGATGGTCTTTGGGCATAGTCAGATGATAAATTTCTCTGCTCCATTTTCCAACCTTTTTAATTTTGAGCTTTCTGTTAATCCGGCTGTAGTGGTATCATTTCTTATATGTTTTTTGGCGCTTTCCATTAACGATCTGGGTTCAATCCAGTCAGTTGGTGAACTTATCGAACCGGATGAAATGGAAAAGAGGATTACCAGAGGTTTGTCCATAACCGGATTGGCCAATGGGCTATCTGGTTTGCTAGGTATAGTGGGAATAGTTAACTTTTCCATGAGCCCCGGCGTCATTGCTTCCACTGCTTGCGCGTCCAGATATACCATGGTGCCTGCTGCCTTAGGCTTGCTTGCTATTTCCTTTTTTCCGAAAGCAGTTGAATTTGTTAGTTTAATTCCAAGAGTTGTGATTGGCAGTGTACTGATTTATGTGATGTGCTCCCAAGTATCCGCGGGTCTGATGGTGGCCTTAAAATCCGCCAAAATTGAATTTGATGACGGTCTGGTCATGGGGCTGCCTTTCATGCTTGGGATAGTGGTATCCTTTTTGCCGGGGGATGTTCTTGGAACCTTCCCTGTGTCTCTGAGACCATTATTAGGTAACGGTTTCGTGGTTGGCGTACTAGTGGTACTTTTTTTAGATCATGTTGTTTACCGGTCAAAAACATAATATTAAGCTTGTTATCTTCGGTAGAAGTCGTAATACATTTCTCGGGCTTAGTCTTCGCTATTTTCCCCATAAATTCCTCCTTTTATAATATCCTGTAAAGTAGATATCTTCCAAATAACCCCTGGCATTTTATACCTAATATGAACCTCCGAGAATAATTCTAGAAAGCTCTTAGCCCTAGCTAGTGACTAAAATTTAACAGAATGCGAACAATAAATGAAGCGTAGAGATTCCGGTGGTGATCAGAAATAAAAAAATATCGTTCACCCTTGATGTCGGCCTTATGGTCGATAGCCATTCCTGGTTTTGGACAGCTTTATATCGGGGATTATCTTATAGGAGTATTGCTGGTTTTATTGGAGTTAGTAATCAATGTAAAAGCAAGTTTGAATTTATCCATCCTATATTCATTCAGAGGGCAGTTTCAGAATGCTTCAGACGTGGCTAACTTCCAGTGGATATTGTTTTATCCTTGTTTATATGCCTACTCAATCTGGCAGGCTTATAACAGGGCAATGGAGATCAACAATGGTTTTATCCAGGCTGAAAAAGACAGAATATTTGCCAATACGAAATATAACGGGTTGTTTATCGGTGTTGCGATGGGAGGAACATTGGGTGTTATATATAGTTGTAGAATCGGTCCTATATTCTGTGGGATTTTAGGTGGAGTAATAGGTGGGTTATTAGGGGCTGTTATTGAGAGACTGAGTAAGGGAATATTTTATAAGAACTAGGAAAAATATAATCAAAAATATCGTATGGGAGGCAATAAATTTGGAACAACAAACAACAATAGAAGCCCAAGGTACAATACAAGAAATTCACCACCATGCTCCACTAACTTCATCCGAAATAGCAATACTTTGACGTACAGATGTTTATTATAGTATGCTTGAGTGTATCTATAAGCATTTCCTGAATACATTGGACGCCCCAGACCTTCGTCCATATATTGAGGATGCCATATCTATGTTTGAGAAGCGGGTAAATCGAACTTCTAAAATCCTAAAGAAAGAAGGACCTATCCCAAAGGGGTTCGGAGATGAGGATATAGATTTAGGTGCTCCGAGGTTGTTCACGG